>NZ_DAORSO010000094.1:0-9463 GCF_035443565.1 Ornithinibacter sp.
GCGGGTCGGCGATGGACGGCGCGTGCTCGACGAGCTTGAGCCAGGTGTTCTGGACCACGTCCTCGGCGCCCTGGTGGCTCAGCCCCTGCTGCCGGGCGAGGTGCCACAGCAACGGGGTCACGTCCTCCACGAGGGTGGCCATCGCCGCGGACTGACCGGACCGGTAGGCGCGGAACGCATCGGCGGCGCGGATCGCGAGAGAGTCGGCGCCGGCATCCGTGTGCATCACGAGATCACCCCCCGCGGCCCCGGAGGCAGGGAGTCGACGACCTTGGACGCCTGGGCGACGCGGCCAGCCGCATCGGCTTCGGCGGTCATCCCGGCCAGAGCCGCTGCGACCTGGCCGGCGAAGGCGGGGGCGGAGAACGAGCTGCCGCTCCAGACCCCGAACCCGCAGGCGTAGTCGTCGGGGTCAGGGGTGCCGCGCGCCGGGATCCCCGGTCGAGCGTCGACGTGCAGATCGGGGCGCTGCGAACTGTTCAGGGTGGTCGGCATCGTGCTCACGACGGCGACACCGCAGCGGTACACGCGTACCCATGGCCCGGTGTTCGAGAAGGCGGCGACGGTGGCCTGGTCGATCGCCGTGGGGTCGCCGGGGTTGGTCGCTCCGACGCTCACCAGGGGTGCGGCCATGACGGGGGCTCTGGTGTCGTCGGTGACGGGAAGCGGGCTGAGTGCGGCCGGCCAGAACGGCAGGGTCGTGGCCCCGTTACCCGCGGCGGCGACGATGCACACCCCGTCGCGTTGCAGGGCGCGCAGGGCGGCGAACAGGCCTGCCTCGTCATCGACCGACCCGGGCGTCTCGTGGTAGTACCCGAAGGACAGGGACACGACGTCGAGTGGGGTCCCGTCCACCCGGCCCTGCAGGCGCAGACGGTTCCACAGGAAGAGCTTCTCGAGGGCCTCGACGACGTCGGTCTCGTCGGCTGCACCGTCGCCGTACATCACGGGCACGATGACGAGGGTCGCGTCAGCGCTGTGCTGGCGCACGACGCCGGCGACGAACGTGCCGTGGCCGGCCATGGCGTCCAGGGTTGCGTTGAGGGTGTCGACGGACACGCCACGGTGCTCGGGGTCCGCGGCGGCCGGGAAGCGCAGGCCGACCGGCACGGGCCTGCCCGTCTTCGGGTCCTCGATCGTCGGGTCGTGGTCGACCAGGGGTGACCCCTTCGGGAACCACGGGTGGGCGCCCAGACCGGTGTCCAGGATCGCCACGACGGGGGAGCGACGCCCGGAGGGCTCTCCCGGTGAACTGGCCACTGCCACCGGTGTGCGCCCGTCGGCCGTTCCGGGGGTGCCGACCCCGGAGTGGTAGCCGACCCCGGAGTGGTAGCCGACCCCTGAGTGGTAGCCGACCCCGGAGTGGTAGCCGACGCCGGAGTGGTACCCCGCGCTCATGAGGATGTGGCTGAGGCTCCACCGAGACACCTGCGAGGCCGTCTCGTCGGTGTCCTGACGGGCGCGCTGGAGCACGTCCCAGGCGTCGATCGGCGCTGCCAGCCGACCGGCATCCGGGCGCAGTTCCACGATGGTGCGGGCCACCGCGTCGAGCTCGCCGGCCAGGTCCAGGGCGCGAGCCAGCTCGGCGACCGACGGCTGGCGCGGCACCCGCTTCACGTCCACCTCAGCGCCGTCGGCGGCCCGGGCGTCCGGTGCGTCGTTGAGCACGACGGGGGTGAAGCCCATGTCCTCACCGAGGCGCTTCAGCTCGGCGAGCGGCCCGGCGATGGTGTCGCCACCGGGCAGGCCGGGAAGGATCAGCCGGTCGGGTCGGTATGCCGTGGGGTGCACGGGCGGCTCGGCGCCGCGCCGAACGGCATCGTCGGGGGAGAGCACCGTCGCCCGGAACCGGCGAAACGCCGAGGCGGGGACACCGAAGACAGGTGTCGGGTGGCCCGCGCCGCCAGCCCCTCGGCCAGCGGGGTCGTCAGGGGTGGTCTCGCTCATGCGGTTCTCCTGAGGGGGCCGGTCCGGGGCGTGAACGCGCTCGTTCCAGCGTAGTGAGAGTGCTCGTCACTGCACAGGAGGCCGAACGGCCGGTGCTGATACACCGGTGTCGGGAAAATTCATCGTCTCGCGAGGTATCACCGCGGGGTGACGCTGCTCCTCCACCATGACGGACCCTTCCGGGGCCCGTCCCGCGAGGGCCGACACCGCCCCTCCGCTGGCGGACCACGCCGGCACGGGAATCCCGGAGGGCGACGTCGGGCGTCGCGCTCCGGCCGGGCCCGCGTGAGTGGAGGGGCTCAGGCGGCGTCGTCGGGGCGCGGCGTCGCGCCCGCCCAGTGGTTCTGTTGAGCCGTCGGTGTCGTGGGGGATGCCGTGTGGCCCGGTTGCGGTTCGGGGGTCGCCGTGATCGTCTCCGCCGTGATGGTGCGACTGGCGCGCAGGCGCTGCCCGGTGGCGCGGGCGGCATCCGCGACGATGTCGGCCACCGCCGGGGCCGCCTTGGTGCGCGCGGCCTCCTTGGCGTTGGCCACCTGCTTCTGGACCGGCTTTGAGTGCCAGACCTTGCCGGACGTGCGGGCAATCTGCTCGTACCGCTGCCGACCAGCGCGGGTGCCGAGGACGTATCCGGCGGCCAGGCCCGCGATGAAGGTGAGCTTCGCCATCGGTGATCCTTTCGTCGGCCTCAGACCCTACCTGCCGATGGTGACCGGATGCCGTCGAGCGCCGCCGACGCCCATCACGCCGTCGTGCTGCACAATGGCTCTGCAGTCTTGGAGGGCTCGCATAGTGGCCTAGTGCGGCGGTCTTGAAAACCGCTATGGCGGCAACGTCATCGTGGGTTCGAATCCCACGCCCTCCGCGCACAGGGTTCGGGCGGGCCGAGGAACGAGGCCTGCCCGGTTCCTGTGCATTGAGCACGCGGGATTCGGGAGGAAGGGCGAGGAACGAGCCCTGACGGTTCCCACGCCCTCCGCTCGTCCAGACACCAGCCCTCCGCTCGTACGAATCCCATGCCCTCCACGGGTGTTGTCCGACGTGATGAATGGTGCCCGGCACGGCAGGGTCGCGAAACCGAAGCGCGAACTCCCAGGCAGTGCGAATCCCGGTGTGTCCGCTGGCTGATCGGGTGTTTTCGAGACGCGCGCGCAACCACAGTTGGTGCTAGTTTCGGCCTCGGTTGCAGCAACAGCACTTCCTGGCAGTCGATTCACCGCGTGCCTCAAGGGGAACTGGAGTTCGCATCCGCGGTCGGTGCGACGTGTGCCGACCGAGTGCTACACACAGAAAGAGTCACCCCAGATATGGCACAGGGCACCGTGAAGTGGTTCAACGCTGAGAAGGGCTTTGGATTCATCGCCCAGGACGGTGGCGGCCCCGACGTCTTCGTCCACTACTCCGCGATCGACACCCAGGGTTACCGCAGCCTCGACGAGGCCCAGCGGGTCGAGTTCGAGGTCACGCAGGGCCCCAAGGGTCCGCAGGCAGACCAGGTCCGCCCCATCTGACCCGGAAACCCCCGAGTCTTCACGAAAGGCCCCGCCCGGCATCCGGGCGGGGCCTTTCGCTGTCGGCCTACAGGGCTGCGACGCGGGTCAGGAAGTCCTTGGCGATCGGGGCGGCCACGGTTCCCCCGCTCGTGCCCTCCTCGACCAGCACGGCGAAGGCGACGTCCCCCTGGTAGCCGGTGAACCACACCCGTGGTGGCGCGTCCGGGTCGCTGCCGTACTCGGCAGTTCCGGTCTTGCCCCGCACCTGGCCCCCGGGTGCGCCGCTGGCCTCCGAGCCCGACCCGCCGGCGACGACCGCCAACATCATCGCGCGCAGATCGGCGACGGCCTTCCCGTCGATGGGGCGCGGTCGCGGCGAGGTCGCCTCCGGGCCCTTCACGAGGACCGGGGCGAGGAAGGTGCCGCGCCCGATGCTGCCGGACATGACGGCCAGTGCCAGCGGCGAGACCTCGACCCTGCCCTGACCGATGGATGCCGCCGCGGCGTCGGTGCCGCCGGTGGTCGCCGGCACGCTGCCGTCGAAGGCGCCGGCGACGCCGAGGGTGTCGGCCCACCCGGCCCCGATCCCCAGCGTCTTCGCGGCGGTGGTGAGGTCATCGGCCTGCAGCGAGTCCGCGAGGCTCACGAAGGCGGTGTTGCACGATTCGGCGAAGTTCTTGGAGAACGGCGGACTGCCGGGCAGAGAGCTGCCCCCGAAGTTGCCGAACTCCAGCCCGTCGACGGTGATGGTCTTGGGGCAGGGCACCGGCGCGGTGGGCGTGGTGATGCCCTTGGTGAGGTACGCGTAGGTCGTCGCCACCTTGAACGTCGAGCCCGGCGGGTAGCGACCGGTCAGCGCACGGTCGAAGCCGTTGCTCGGGCTGTTGGCCGCCGCGAGCACCTCGCCGGTCGGGACGTGCACCGCGACGATCGCCCCGGGGACCTTCAGCTCGGCCGCGGCCAGCGACTCCTCGGCGGCACTCTGGATGCCGGGGTCGAGGGTCGTGACGACGTCGGTGCCGTCGGTGGCGGCCTGCTCGAAGAGCACGACGCCACCACTGGTCTCGACCCTGAGGCCGACGTCGCCAGCCAGTTGCTGGTCGTACTGCGCCTGCAGGCCGCTCAGCCCGGCCCGATCACCGGCGACGTAGCGGCCCGCGCTCTTGTCGACCACCTCTGCCGTGACCTCGCCGACGGTGCCGAGCAGCGGTTGGCCGAAGGTTCGGGTGACGGCGAGCGGCTGCTGCGACGTCGGGGCGATGACGCTCGGCGCCAGCGCCGTGATCTTCGCCGCCCGCGGCTCCCAGTCGGCGTCGCGGTAGCTGATGACGGGGATCGGGGCCTTGGAGCCCGAGGCGGTGGCCTTGGCCAGCGCGGCGGTGAGCGACCCGGCATCCGCGCCGACGATCGGCTCGAGAGCGGCCACCGCCTCGGGAGTGGCGTTCACCGGGTCGATCGCCACGTTGTGCACCGTGCCGAGGGGCATGAGTGGGTCGCCGGCTCGGTCGACGAGGTCGCCGCGTTCCCCGGTGGTGCGCTCCATCGAGAAGGTCTCGCCCGGCGGCAGGTCGGGATGCCACGGGGTGCCGGCACCCGGCGTGGCCACCTGCCACGCGTCACCCGAGCGGCTCACCGTGGTGGGCACGTCGTACGACCAGGCCACCCCTCCCGGAAGGGTCCACCGCACCGCAAGACCGGCGGATGCCGTGTCGCCGTCACGCGCGCTGTCGCCCACGGTCACCTCGACAGGGGACGTGCCGAGGTCCTTGACCACGTCGGGGAAGGCGTCGCGCACCGCGGTGTCCGCGAACGGGACGGTGCTGACGTCCTTGGCGACCCACGCGGCCGCGAAGGCCGAGAGCGCCGCCTTCGCCGCGGCATCCTGCTCGGCCCCCTGCTGGCGCCACCACCACACTCCGCCGGCCCCCGCGACGAGCACGAGGAGGGCGGCGACGAGCAGGGCGATGCGTGACTTCATGCCCTCAGTCAACTACGCCCCACCGACCGGCACCCCCGCAGCCGCATCCCCGCCCGACTTTTCCTCCCCATGAGGGAAGGCCGAGGTTCGCAAGGGATGCCTTCCCTTGTGAACCTCGGGCTTGTCCTGTGAAGTGCCGAGGGAGGCGGAGGGAGCCAGCGGTCGAGCGAGCTCCTTGGTCGCTCCCTGCGACCGCTTCCCGGCATCCCTCCGCCACCGCAGACAGAAAGACCCCGGTCGCAAGCTCCCGGGGTCATCTGTCGGCGGAGGCGGAGGGATTTGAACCCTCGATGGGCTTGAGACCCAAACCGCATTAGCAGTGCGGCGCCATAGACCGGACTAGGCGACGCCTCCAACGTCGCACAGGGTAACTGGCCGGGCACCCGGCGGGCAAAGCGACCCGGTCCTGGTCTCGTTTTCGACCTGCCGTCAGCCACGGTTGCTGCCAGACTCCAGCCATGAGCCACACGGGGGATCCAGCAGGACCGACATCGCCACCTGTCCATCAGCAGACCGCGGCACCTGTCCCTCCGCAGGCGGCACCACCCGCCCCGAAGCAGGACTCGACGCGCACCATCGCCATCGTGGCGCTCGTGGTCGCAGGGCTTGCGATCCTCGGGCAACTCGCCACGATGGTGCTGCCGATGTTGTTCTTCGGATTCTTCGGCCTCTTCGGCTTCACCGACGACTTCGACGAGGGGTTCGGGTCGTCCGGGGTGGTCACGATCGGCAACGGCCAGGCCAAGCTGGCAGCCGACCGCACGGTGACCGGCCCCGTCCTCACCCGAGCGGTGCGTGATCTCATCGGGCCGGACGACCCGTTCCTGCCGCCCATCGAGAACATCACCTGTGACCCTGCGCCCCCCGTCAGCGCCGACGTGAGCGTCCTGTGCCGGGCCGGCGCCGGCGAGGGCTGGGTCATCGTGAGGTTCACCGACGCGACGGGCGAGTTCGAGGCCGTTGTCGTTCCGGGCGAAGACATGATGATGCCGTGAGCAGCCCCGACGGACCCCCCTTGGTCCCACCGACTCCTTCCAGCCCGACCACTCCGGCCACCCCTCCTGGTCCCGGCGGCTACCGGTACGGCGCGTCGACCTTGGACCAGCCGCCTCCCGCGTACAGCGGCTGGGCGCAGCCGCAGCCCGGCGGCGAGCCGGACGGACAGGTCGCCCTGCGCAAGGCCCGCACCGCACTCGGCTGGGCCATCGGCGCCGCAGTCGCCGCAGGCCTGGCCCTGCTGACCGCGGTCGTCGCCATGGTCGTCGGCGCCGTCGTCTCCGATCCGTTCCTCGACGACAGCGGGTTCTACGAGTCGCTCCGGGGCGAGGTCGTCGCGCTGCCCGAGGGCTCGGCCCTCAGTGGCGATCGCCTCGAGGCAGCCCTGGGCAACGTCCTGCTCGACTACTACGACGAGGTCGACGGGCTCACCTGCCCGGACACGGCATCTGTGCGCCCCTCGACGACGGTGGTCTGCACGGCCAAGGTCGACACCTACCCGTGGACCGGTGTCGTCTTCTTCGAGGATGCCAAGGGCAGCTTCGTCGTCCTCGAGCTCTGAGCGCGGCCCCGTGGGTCCGGTTTGCGAGGATGTCCCCCGTGCCCCTGACGATCCGCCGCGCCCGCCCCGACGAGTTGGATGCCGTGGGGCGACTCACCGTCGACGCCTACGTCTCGGGTGGCGTCATCGAGTCCGGGTCACCGTACCTGTCGTTCCTCTCGGATGCCGGTGCGCGGGCCTCGGACGCCCAGGTGTGGGTTGCCGTGGACGATCGGGGAATCGTCGGCACGGTCACCTACGTCGAGCCCGGGTCACCGTTGGCCGAGGTCGCCAGACAGGGTGAGGCCGAGATCCGCACCCTGGCCGTCGCCCCCGCCGCGAGCGGTGAGGGCATCGGGGAGGCGCTGACCCGGGCGATGATCGACCTCGCCCGCGATGGTGGCTTCGGGTCGGTGGTGCTGTCGTCGTCGACGACCATGCGGGCGGCGCACCGGCTCTACGAGCGGCTCGGGTTCGTGCGGCTTCCCGAGCGCGACTGGACCCCGGGCCGCGGCATCCAGCTCATCGCCTACGAGCTGCCGCTCACCTGATCACGCCGTGAGTGCGGAAGTGGCGGCTGGGGCAACCACTTCCGCACTCACGACCGACGAAGGGCTCAGCTGGCGGGGAGGAGCACCGAGAAGGTCGTGTCCCCCGGCCGGCTCGACATCTCGACGCGTCCACCGTGGGCCTGGCCGACCGCTGCGACGATGCTGAGGCCCAGCCCGGTCGAGCCGCCGCCCCGGGTGCGGGCGTCGTCCCCGCGGGTGAAGCGCTCGAACACGGTGGCCTGCACCGACTCGGGCACGCCGGGGCCGTCGTCGGTCACCGAGATCCGCACGAGCTCACCCTCGGGGCGCACCCGCGTGACCACGCGCGTCCCCGCCGGGGTGTGGGTGCGGGCGTTGGCGAGCAGGTTGGCGAGGATCTGGTGCAGCCGTGCCTGGTCACCGGGCACCTCGACCGGCTCCTCGGGCAGGTCGAGCTCCCAGACGTGGTCGAGTGACGCCGCGTGCGCGTCACTGACCGCGTTGACGGCGAGCAGCGACAGGTCGACGGGTTCGCGCTCGAGGGGCCGCCCGGCATCCAGCCTGGCGAGGAGCAGCAGGTCCTCGACGAGCACCTGCATCCGCAGCGCCTCCGACTCCACCCGCCCGATGGCGTGGGTGACGGTCGGTGGCACCGGCTCGCTCTCGCGACGGGTGAGTTCGGCGTACCCACGGATGGACGCCAGCGGGGTGCGCAGTTCGTGGCTGGCGTCCGCGACGAACTGCCGCACCTGCGTCTCGCTCTCCTGGCGGGCGTGCAGGGCCGACTCGACGTTGTCGAGCATGGTGTTCAGGGCGAGGCCGACCTGCCCGACCTCGGTGCGCGGGTCGGCATCCGCGGCGGGGACGCGCTCGGCCAGCGCCACGTCACCCGAGTCGAGCTTGAGCGCCGAGACGCGTCGCGCGGTGGCGGCAACCCGGTCGAGGGGGGCCAGGCTGCGCCGGATCAGCACGGTGCCGCCGACGCCCACCGCGACGAGCCCGAGCACGGTGCCACCCGCCACGAGGGCGAGCAGCTTCGCCAGCAGCTCGTCGACCGGGTGCGTGGACACCCCGACGATCAGGCGGCTCCCACCGGGGAGCGTGTCGGCCTTCAACAGGTACGTGCCGACGTCCCCACCGATCTGGACCCGGCGCGGCTGCGTGCCGACGTCAGCCTGCGCGATGCGGCGGACCTGGTTGCTGTCGAGCACGTCGTCCTGACGGTCCTCGTTGACCACGGCGTTGATGGCGACCCCGGATGCCGTCGTCGCGACGGTGCCGTCGGCGTTCAGTCCCAGCACGAGCACGTCCCCACCGCCGGGTGCCCCCGCCGGTCCATCGCCCCGGCCCCGTGGTCCGAGGGTGCGGCCGTCGCGGTCGGGGTCGACGTCGACACGAGAGAGGACGGTCGACAGGTCGGAGACCAGGCCCCGCTCGAGGTAGCGCTGGGTCTCGAGCAGGGTCAGCGCGCCGGTCGCCAGCATGATGACGGAGAACAGCGCCAGCATCGAGGCGAGCAGCTTGGCCCGCAGCGTCCAGCGGGAGGGAGGGGACGGCATCCGGTCAGCCTGCCCGATCAGTCAGTGGGCTTGAGCACGTAGCCCACGCCGCGCATCGTGTGGATCATCGGGTCGCGGCCGGCGTCGATCTTCTTGCGCAGGTAGGAGATGTAGAGCTCGACGACGTTGGCCTGGCCGCCGAAGTCGTAGTTCCAGACCCGGTCGAGGATCTGCGCCTTGGAGAGCACCCGCTTGGGGTTGCGCATGAGGTAGCGCAGCAGCTCGAACTCGGTTGCGGTGAGGTGGATCTGCTCGCCGGCGCGGGTGACCTCGTGGCTGTCCTCGTCCATCGTGAGGTCGCCGACGACGAGCAGGGAGCTGCCCTCGTCGGTGGCGACGGTGGTGCGCCGCATGAGGGCGCGCAGCCTCGCGACGACCTCCTCGAGGCTGAACGGCTTGGTCACGTAGTCGTCGCCGCCGGC
>NZ_DAORSO010000095.1:0-9379 GCF_035443565.1 Ornithinibacter sp.
TTATCCGTAGCAATCGGCACAGAGTCGTTCGATGTGTGCGCAGTTCTTGTCGGTCACGGCGTGATCGATGTTTCGTGGACGGGGCCATCTGCGGCCTCTGGCGCGTCGTCGACGCGATCGCAGACTCGAGCGTCGCGGCTCGGTAGTGTCGGGGCCTGCCGTCAAGATTGAGTCGGGAAGGGAGTTCCGGGTGAACAGCGACGTGCTCGTCGATGCCGCGGTCGCTGAGGCGCTTGACGTGGCCATGCCTGCGCGTCCGCTGGGCTCCAGGGGATCGCGCGGCGACGTCGCCGAGGACTCACCTGCTGAGCTGACCCCGACTGCGGTTGCTGTGCTCGCGGCGATTCCGGCGTGGTGGGCGTCACGGGCCGAGGCTGCTGGGCTGAGCGGACGATGGGCCGATGTGGAGTTGGCGTTGGAGGTAGCGCCTCCGGTTCCGCTGCCTACGAACCCACCGTTGAGGGCGTCGTGGGGGTCGCTGACCCCTGACCAGGTTGGCGGCGCGTACGTCGAGGCGCTGTCGGCTGCGACCCGGGCGCGCCACGGCCGTCACTACACGCCGCACTCTCTGGCAGCGCAGTTGTGGTCGATGGTCCGCACGTCACTGGATTTGGCCCCTGGGGTGCAACGGTTGCCTGGACTCGTTCGGGATCCGGCCTGCGGTGCGGTTCTGGGTTGTAGAGGCGGTCGCCACGGACGGGCTCGTGACCACAGCCCGCCGCGACGCGCTCTTGCGTTGGGCAGCTCAGCAGAACATCGCCGCGGACCGGTGCTCGTTCCTGTCCGCGTTCGAGTCGCGCAACGCAGCGCCTGCGAAGAGGCGGCCGAAGGACCTCGCGTCGGGGACCTGGGCGTGGTTCGCGGATGAGCCGGCGCACGAGCTCGCCTGGTATCAGTTCATTCCGTAGCGGGGCCCGTTACGGGTCGAGGCGACCCGTGATCAGGGCGGCCTCGTAGCTGGCCGTAGAGGGCTGCGAGCTGACGGTCCTGCTCGGCCAACCTCGTGCGCAGGCGTGCTGCTTCGGCTCGGTGTGCGTCGTCTTGTTCGCGGATTCGGCGACGCAGTGCCGCGATGACGGCGTTGTCGCCCGTGACGGTGACGGCGTGGCGCTCCTCGAGCGCGCCGCGTTGTTGAGCGGCCAGGGTTCGGATCCGGACGGCAAGGTCGGGGTGCTGGTGGAGGAAGCGGGCGGAGACGCCTGATGCCCTGGCCACCGAGGTGAAGTTGACCCGCCCCCCATCGCGGATCAAGGTGCGGATGCCTTTCTCTGCTCGTGCCGTGGCAGTGGCTGTTCGGGCTCGCGCAGCCTTCCTCAGCGAGTCGTTGCGCCGCTGCTGCGCTGCCGTGTCGGGGGCGCGTTCGGAGCTGGGGCTGCCGCTCACGAGTCGCACCGCCGCGTCGGTCCCGGCGCCGGTTGAGCTGAGAGGCGAGCACTGAGCTCGGAGCGCAGCACGGCGGTATGTGCCCCGGCAGTGACGATCGAGACTGGTACCGCACCCCTGGAGGTGCATCCGCCGCCGGCGACTCCTGCATCGTTGGTTGCGTCGGGTTGGCTGAGACGCTCGATGATGGCCTCCAACGAGGCGAGTTCACGTAGCCGGCCCTGGAGCCAGATGTTGCCGTCGGGCAGATCGGTGCCGGTGCGCTGCCGGTAGCGCTCACGGCGTTGAGCAATCAGGTCGGTGGTCTGTGAATGGTGACTGCGGTGCTCGTCGAGGTGGGTGGCGTCGGTAGCGAAGGACGGGCATGGCAGGCACGCGTTTCCCTTGTCGCAGCTTTGGGTTGGCGGGAGCAGGCAGAGACCGTTGGGCAGGGCACGGTCCGCGCGGCGGGTCAGGTGGGATAGGTCGTAGAGGTCGACGGGGTCGATGCCGAGGTCTCTGCCGTCGGCGCCTACCTTCTTGTAGCGCAGGAACGCTGCCTGCTCGGTCGCCGCCAGGGTGGCTGCGTAGCGCATCGTCATCTCTGGGGACTTGTGCCCGAGGTAGCGCTGGACCACGTGCACGGGCACGTCCGCGTTTAGGAGCTCGGTGGCCTTGGTGTGCCGCAGCCGGTGAGTCTGGGTGTACCGCAGCGGCTTCTCGTCTTGGTCGACGAGGTTGACGATCGCGTCCAGCCGCCGCAGCGCTGCTTGTTGTGATGCGTGGCTTCGAGGGCGCAGGCCTTTGTGGTTGCTCGTGGGGTTGAGGAAGAGGTGTCGGTGGTCGCGTGCCTCGGGGAAGGACTGACGAACCCACTGTTGCTGTTCTTCGATGAGGGTGACCACGGCCCGTTCGACGGGGATGGTGGGGTCGACGCCGTCGACCTTGGTCTGCTGGTAGCGCAGCCTGGCAACGAACGCGTCGGGGTCGTGCTCGTCGTTGTGGGTGCCGGTTCCCGCGAGGTCGAACCTCGTCAAGGGGTTGAAGTCGAGCATGAGGATCTCTGAGACGCGGCGCCCAGTGAGGGCTTGGAGCATCCAGGCCCTGGCGGCTTGCGGATCCCCCAGTCCCATCACGGTGATCACTGGCCCGTGGGGTGCACCGCCGACGGTCACGACGTCGGTGGAGTTGGTGGACAACACGTCGAGGTAGACGAGCATGCGTTGCACGTCGGTGGTGCTGAGGTAGCGGGGTGCCGCCTGGTTGCCCATTCGGGTGCGGCGCGCCTGGGCGGGCCACAGCCGCTGGTGGTCGCCGGTGAGCTGCGTCCAGCCGTGGTGCCCGGTGAACTCGGTGGCGGCGTCGGCGTTGTCGAGCATGAAGTCGTAGAACCGCTGCACCGCGGACTGGATCGCAGCGACGCTGTTGGGGCTCAACACACGTCCGCGGCTGCTGGCTTGAGGGCTACGAAGCCACGCCAAGAAGGACGTCATCAGCGCCCGCAGGGAGGTCCGGTCGCTCGCCAGAGCGGGCTCACGCACGTCGTGCTCGTGCAGGTAGCCGCCAAGGTAGGTCCCCACCAGGGTGCGACGGGCGGCCGTGGTGGTCCAGGTCAGGATGTCGTGGACCAGGCACTGCGAGAGCCAGAACCGCAGCCCTTCGCGCAACCACTGCGGTTCGACGTCGGAGAAGGCGATGGGCCGGTGCCCGTGGGGTTCGTGTTCACGTCGCGGGATGCGCGGGTCCAGAGTCAGCGACCACGTGTCGTGGCGCCACCATGGCTGCGGCGAGCATCGGATGGAGACGTGCTCGTGGATGGAGTACGCCACGGACTCGAGGTTGCGCAGGTTCCCCGGCGACGGCCGCCGACCGTGCCTGGCGTGGAACTGACGCAGGGCCTCCCCGATCACGACCGCGGGGTCGAGGTCGGCGATCGACACCCCGGCAGGGTTGCCCCGAAACCGGCTCCCTTGCCTGGACAGGCTCGCGACGGCGCGCTGCCACCACGCCAGCATGGCCGGGTCGATCTTTCGCGTGCCCTCAGCCCAGACGGTCCACACCCACCAGGCAACCTGTTGGCCGGCCAGGTGCGCTCCGGCAGGTCTGAAGTCGTACTCCTTGGCCGAGCGCAGGTAGTTGGTGTTGCGCACGAACACCTCGGACCACGGCGCCTCGTCAAGCCGGTAGACGCCGTCACGCCACGGCTCGGGCACGCACGCCCAGGCGGCGTCCCACGACGCGTTGGGCGGGTTGGGCCGTGCACCAGCGTTGTTCGCTCGGGTAGGCGGTGTCATGTCGGTCTTCCCTCAATCGTTGGCGTCAGCTGTGTTACCGGTGCCGTCGGCGCCGAGGTCGTGGTGTGGCCGTCGAAGCTGTGGTCGCTCCAGGTGCCCTGCACGTAGCGGCGCCAGTTGGCGATCGCCCGTAGTTCGGCGTCTTCGGTGACCCACCCGTAGGTCGACAGGGTCGTTTGGACGTCGAGGTGCCCCAGCCGTCGCATCACCACGTGGGGAGGGCAGCCGGACAGCAGCAGCGCGGTGGCGTGGGTGTGCCGAAGCCAGTGGGGGGACCAGTTCGTCGGCGGCGCGTGCACGGACGACGTCTTGGCTACGCGGGCGTTCAGCGACCGGATCGCGGCATACACCGTTTCGGGACGCAGCGGCGCGAAGGCCGGCCCGCGGTCAGTGACGTTGGTGAACACGAAGTGGTGGCTCAGCTCGTCGACGACGAGGTCGGCGCCGGCGTCGACGAGCTGCCACACGTACGCGTCGTACAGGCGCATCAGGTCCGCCGCGACGTAGATGCGGCGGGGCCGCCCAGACTTCACCCGCGCGCCGTGGGGGTGGTCCTGGCGGGGTGTGACGTCGATGGCGGGCTGGTCGCCCTGCCCGGGGCGGATGTCAGTGTGTCGCAGCGACAGCGCCTCGCCTAAGCGCATGCCGGTGTCGGCGAGCAACGCGAACAGGAACCTGTTTCGCAGGCCAGCGGGGCCGCCGTCCCATGCCCCGTCGCCCCGTTGGCGGGCGTAGGTGTCCAAGATCGTGCGGATCTGTTCGGGAGTCAGCACGGGGGTGCGGCCCTTGGGGCCGGACCTCGTGGAGAACAATGGCGTCATCGCAGATTGGTCAGGTGCGACGCCGCTCAACATCGGGACGTAGGGGCGCCGGCCCCGCCTGGCCAAGGGCGTGTAGAGCGTCTCGTACGGGCCGGTGATACCTTCCGCGGCGGCCAGCCACCGGTAGAACGCCAAGACCGCGGCCGAGCGCAGCTGCACCGTCGCTGGACGTCGGCGGGTCACGGCAGGACCGATGCGAACGTGCCCGGGCAGGTCGCCTGTGCGCACCCAGGTCAAGAACTCCCCGAAGACCAAGGGAGCGAAGCCGTCCCAGTCCTGGCCGGTGCGGTCCAGGAAGTCGAACCAGAGCCCAAGGCTGGTGGCGTACGAGCGCAGTGTGTGGGGCGACGCACCGTCGAGGGCGAGGAACCGCAGGTAGTCATCGGCGGCCCGGATCGGGAGGAAGTCCTCACCGATCACCGTCCAGGACGTGGCGCCATCGAGCGCGAGGACCTTCTGAACGCGAGCCATCGTCAAGCCTCACCCCGGTTCGAACGTGCGTGCGAGAACTATAGGCACGACACGCCGTGCGGCGCGCGGCGTAGAAGTGACCCCCCTTCGGAAACATTTGGTGCAGAAAATCTCCACAAATCTTTCAACGAGAGGCACGACGACATGGCTGAGTCCATTGGTCCCCGGTCCCGGGTGTATCGCGCGCTGTACGGCCCTGCACTGGCGATGACGAGCATCGGGGTCCTGGCACACGAGGCCGTGCGCAACCACAGCCACGCCGTGTTCACCGGGCCTGACGGTCGGCGCCTCGCAGTCAAGACCGACGGCACCGTGGAAGCCGCGCTGTGGCGCGAAGCCATCCGCGTGTGGGCAGAGCACCACCCCCAGGCGGGGGTGACCTGGGCGGAAGCCGTGGAAGAGGGCTGGCCGGAGTACCTCGTCGCCGACAAGTACCACCTGTTCGTGCACCGGAAGGAGGACTACAACAAGTCAGCCCGCACCGCCGTGCTGGACTATCAAGGCCCGGACACCTACATGTACTTCCAACCCCCGATCACGGGGATCGACCGACTCATGCCCCGGCCCCCGGCGCCGCAGAAGAAGCGAACCACGGTGCGCCTGGTCGCTTTTCACGACTCGACCGGGCGCATGACCACGGCCTCGGTGTTCGCCCCGCAGGGGAAGGAGTCGGAGCTGTTCCGGTTCAAGGTCGACCCCCAAGCCGTCATGACCCAGATCGGCGAGTGGCTCATGCAGGATCCCCACCCGTGGCTGGACCTGATCCGTGACTACGGTTCGATGGTGCTCCCCCACACCCGCACGCCAGGCCTGCCGCTCAGTGTCACCACGTCCACCGAGCGCCCACCGCAGCACGAGACTGCCGCCTCCGGTCAGCCCTCGTCCGCGAAGGCAACCGCTGCAGGCGGGGGCGACGTGGGACCACGCTTCACCCCCACGAACCGAACGCAGCGCCCTCCGGCAGAGCCCGACCCCGCGGAGCAGACCGGCACCTCCGACAGCGCTGGCCCGAGCACCTGACGACACACGAATCACCCGCGAAACTGCCGCTGTCACCGGCCCCTCGGACCGGTTGTGACAGCGGCAGTTTTGTTCTTCCAGCCTTACCAATCCGGGGGCAAGGCTGTGCCAGAATACTTACATGACCGCAACCGTTCGAGCCCTGCCCTCGATGGTCGCGGCACCGGAGGTTCAGGCGGTTCCTGAAACCGTGCGACTCCTGCGTCAGCGGCGGGGCATGACACTGGCTCAACTGTCCGAGAACGTGGCCAAGAAGCCCGCGTGGGCCTCACGCGTCGAGACCGGAACCCTGCCGTTGCGCGGGCGTGACCTTCTGGACTGCGCAGCTGCGTTGAGCGTGCCGCCGGACCTGCTCGCCACACCCCTGCCCGAGGCTGGCCTTGAGGGAGTGCACTTCCGCAAGTACAGGGTGCCCCAGAAAGTCGAAGCTCGCGCGACAGCCGAGGCCAACTTCGTCGCGTACCTGGTGAACACCCTGCTGGTGAAGGCCGGTCAAGACCCCGCAGCCCGCATACCCAAGATCGATGTGAGCGGGCTCTCCCACGACCCACGCGCGGCTGGCGTGTTCGCCGCCGCGGCCGTCCGGCAACGATGGGGCGTTACCGCTGGCCCGATCCGCAACCTCGCAGGTCACGTTGAGGCCGACGGACTGTACATCGCGCCCCTGCCACCGACCATCCCCAACGTCGCCGCGATCACGGCCGCGCAAGGTCCGGAACTGGCGCCCATCACACTCGTGACCCGGTCCGTCGTCGATGACACTCGGCGCTTCACCGTCGCCCACGAGCTCGCCCACCTCGTCATGGACGAAGCGTCCGGCCCAGCCGACGATGCAGACGTCGAGGCACGCGCTGACGCGTTCGCCGGCGAGCTGCTGGCACCGTACGCCGAGATCCAAGACGACGTCCGGGCCCTGCACCCGGGCAGCTTCGGTGCTCTCATGAGCCTGCACGCGACGTGGGGCGTACACCCCAAGTCGTTCATCCGTCGCGGGTTCCTCGAAGGTGACATCAGTAGCGCTTCACAGTCCCGCTGGTTCCGTCACCTCAACGGCACCCACCGAAACCGGATGCGCACGCTCCGGTCGCCATTCCCGCTCCAGCCCACCGGCATCGGGTCACTGCTGGATCTCATGAAGTCCGTCGGGTGGACCGCACCATCCCTTGCCCGCGACCTGCACGTGCACGTCACCGAGCTCGCCGCCGTCCTCGAGGCCTGGCCCTTCCCCCTCAGCCTCCCTCCAGTGCCGCAACCGGCCGACGCGCCCGTCGCCTTCCTCCACGAAGCGTGACCCGATGGCGCGAGAGTCCACCCCTTGAGGAGTGGGCCTTCAAAGCCACGTACGCCAACCACCGCACCACCAACCGCGACCACCAAGACCTCGCAGCCGGACCCCACGGACGCATCCTCATCCTCGAGGACGGCGGCACAGCGACAGCCACGATCCGACTCCGACAGCGACCTAGAGGCAGACGCACCTACGCCTCGCTGCGCTGGACCTCCAGTAAGAACCGCAAGTCCGAGATCAACGTGTGCGAGGTCACCAAGAGCAACCGCCTCGCCAACCTCACCCAGGCCTGGGCCGCCGTCCACCAGCTCGGGCTACTCACCCCCGAAGGCCGCCGCCGCCGAGGGCGCCACGTGAGCGGGCCCAGCACAATTGGGACTCTCCAAGCTCCCCCTACCAGCGACCAAGGCTCCTGACCTAGCCAGAAGCGGAGTGGTTTCGTCGGCTCGCGGGCACGACGCCGGGCTACCTAGCGTCGGGTTCCGTGAACGCGTACCGGCTGGCCACGCAAAGTTTCTGATCATTGCTCACTGGCAAGCGCAGCCCGCAACTGGGGTATGCCTCTGCCCACAGAGCTCAAGTTCTCCCGAGCACGAACTGTGGCCCCCGGCCACAGCGCGGGGGCCACAGTTCGTGCTCGTCCGGAGGCGCCTGTCGCTAGGCGGACGGGCCAAACCTCAACGCCTACGGTGCCTGTACGAGCGCTTCCAGCTCGGCCTTCTGGGTCTTTCTTGCTTGCTGTGCAAGGGCAGGGTCGGCTGCGCGATGCGCCCTCAAGGCCCCATCACTCTGGACATCGAGAACAGCTTGGTCCCCTGCTGCTCGAGCCCACACGCCATTTCGCTCCCGGCCCAGAAACAGGACCACTTCAGCGCCCAATTTCACGGGCTCCTCATCCGCGATCTGGATGCGATCGAGATCAAATGTCAACACTTCGATTCGGCTCCCGACTTTGGGGCCCTTGAACTGCTCATCGACCTCGAACTCCCATACCGCGACCGGCAAGCCCTGCTGATTGGGGTCTCCACCGGTGGCAAAACTGCGTTCGGTGTCACGCTTGGCGAGCTTGACGAAGGACCCCTTCACCACGACCTTGGACCGGGAACCCATCTCTTCGAGGCTGCTGTACACCGGGTAGTCGACGCTCGCCATCATCACAGTCGCACCGGGCTGCGGTGCGGAGGGCTGCGCCGATTCGGGCTGCACTTGGCCACACCCTGCAAGCGCAGCCGCGCACACCATCGTGAGGCCGGTCATGATCATCCCATTACGCATTTTCCTTCGTCCCCTCAGTAGATGGCGTCGACGCCGTTGATGTCGTCCTGCCACGGTTCGGTACCCCAGCTGCACGACCACTTCGTCTTGCCCTGAACCATCACCGTCTTCGTGCCGTTGCAGGTGGTACTCATGTGGTTCAAACCGTACGCATGTCCGAATTCGTGTGTCGCGACCATCCGCAAAGCGGTTGTGTTACTTCCGATGCCACCCGGCGATGGCGAGTTCCACGTGATCGTGGTCTTGTTGCTCGTGTACAGCCCGCTCGAGCAGGAAAAAGACGTCACGGCCTCGTAAGTGTCCGCCGCAGACCACTCCGTGATGGCCACGTTTACGGGCTTCCCGGAACTCCAAGCGGTGAACGTCCCCGGGACCGCGACCGCGTTCCAGCGGCCGGCACCAGAGTTGGTGGCAGTCCGACGCGCCGAGCCCACCGTGGACCCGATCTGGTAGTACAGCGTGGGGTTTGTCCCGCTGTACTTACACCCGTGCTTGACGTAAGCCGACGCCGCGGGGGCGGTCGACACCTGGGCGCTCAACAGCAACGACGCACCCACCGCCGCCGATGCAGCCACTGCAAAGGGCCTTCTCATCGACATTGTCAGTCCCTCCCTAGAGCCGCCAGCCACCCCTTGGCCGACGTGCCCGAAGTCAACCAGACTCCAACCGTTCTCGCGCGAGATAGTGCCCGCATTCGAAACGTGACAATTCACCTACCGATGGGCGCCCAAGTTGACTCGAGCCCTCCTCAGCCGCGACTTGCAGATAAGTCAGAGACCCAGGACAACCCGCGGGCCTTAAGCGACCGCGCATCACTCTGTGCCTACCCACCAGGTCACCACAGATAA
>NZ_DAORSO010000096.1:0-5766 GCF_035443565.1 Ornithinibacter sp.
CGAGGCAGGATGGCCGGATGGACGAGTCGCGCCCCGAGGTCATGCTCGCTGACGTCGTGGAGGCCTCCCGGGCGGTGGCCGCCACGCGCTCGCGCACGGCCAAGACGCAGGCACTGGCAGACCTGCTGACCCGGTGCGCCCCGGAAGAGGTGGGGACGGTGGTGTCGCACCTGTCCGGCGTGCTGCCCCAGCGCCGCCTCGGCGTGGGGTTCCGTTCCCTGCGTGACCTCCCCGAGCCGGCGCAGACCCCGACGCTCACGGTGCTCGAGGTCGATGCCGCGTTCGAGCGCCTGGCGAGCGCCCACGGAACCGGCTCCACGGCATCCCGCCGCAGTGAACTGAGCACCCTGATGAGCCGCGCCACCAGCGTCGAACAACAGTTCCTGCGCGACCTCATGACCGGAAACCTGCGCCAGGGCGCGCTCGACGGCGTGGTGCTCGCCGCCATCTCGGCCGCCTACGCCGTCCCGGCCGCCACGGTCCGCCGCGCTGCCATGCTCGCCGGCACCGCCGCCGAGGTCGCGACCCTCGCCGCGACGGGAGGGTCGCGCGCTCTCGAGGACGTCTCGCTCGTCGTGGGGCGTCCCGTGCGACCGATGCTCGCGGCATCCGCCAAGACCACCGGCGAAGCGGCCGAGAGCATCGGCGAGAGCGAACTGATCGTCGACGGCAAGCTCGATGGTATCCGCGTCCAGGTGCACCGCCGTGGCGGTGAGGTGACGGTCTACACGCGCAGCCTCGACGAGATCACCGACCGCGTGCCCGAGGTCGTCGAGGCCGTCGCGGCCCTGCCGGGTGGCGACCTCGTCGTCGACGGCGAGGCCATCGTGCTGCGGGCCGACGGCAGGCCGGAGCCCTTTCAGGTCACCGGTGCGCGCACGGCGAGCTCCGCCGACCTCACCGGTCTCCAGGCCCGGATGCCGCTCACGACGTTCCTCTTCGACGTCCTCCACGTGGGTGGTCGCGACCTGCTCGACGACAGCGCCCGGGTGCGTCACGAGGTGCTGCTCGACCTCGCGCCGCACCTGCTGGTCCCACGGCTGCTGACGGACGACCCGGACGCCGCGGAGCAGTTCTTCGCCGACCTCGTCGCCGCCGGGCACGAAGGTGTCGTCATCAAGGACGCCGACAGCCCGTATGCCGCCGGGCGGCGAGGCAGCGGGTGGGTCAAGGTCAAGCCGGTGCACACGCTGGACCTCGTGGTGCTCGCGGTCGAGTGGGGATCAGGGCGGCGGGTGGGCAGTCTGTCGAACATCCACCTCGGGGCGCGCGACCCGGCGACCGGCGAGTTCACGATGGTGGGCAAGACGTTCAAGGGCATGACCGACGAGGTGCTGGCGTGGCAGACCAAGCGCTTCACCGAGCTCGCCGTCGACGGCACCGACGGGTGGGTGGTTCCGGTGAGGCCGGTGCAGGTCGTCGAGATCGCCGTCGACGGGGTGCAACGCTCCAGTCGCTACCCGGGGGGCGTGGCGCTGCGGTTCGCCCGGGTGCTGCGCTATCGCGACGACAAGGCGGCGGATGCGGCCGACACGATCGACACGGTGCGGGGCCTGCTCTGACGCGCGCCCGGCGACCGGTCGGCAGCGCCGCGGATGGGTGAGCTCACCCGGGCAGGGTGACCCACGTCCCGGCGCGCATCACCTGCACGACGTCCAGATCGGGTGAGAGCACGACGAGGTCGGCCGGGGCGCCGGGGGAGAGCCCCGGCGCCGGGAGGCCGAGGGCGCGCAACGGGTTGACGGTGACCTGACGGATGGTGGTCCGCAGGGACTCGGCGCGGTCCGCGCCCCCGTGGTTCACCGTCTGCGCCACGAGGCGCTGCATCGTCGCGGTGCTGCCGGCGATCGTGTCCGTGCCAGCCACGCGAGCGATCTGGTCGACGACGTCGACGGCCAGCGACCCCAGCCGGTAGGAGCCGTCCTGCATCCCGGCGGCAGCCATGGCGTCGGTCACCAGGGCCACCCGGTCAGGGCCGACGTCCGTGGTGACCAGCCGGTGCAGCGCCGGGTGCAGGTGCACCCCATCCGTGACGAGTTCAACCGTGACCCTGGGGTCCTCGAGGGCCGCGACGACCGGGCCGGGTTCGCGGTGGTGCACCGGGCGCATCGCGTTGAACAGGTGGGTGGCGACCGTGGCCCCGGCATCGATCGCGGCCCTGGCCTGCTCGTACGTCGCCTCGGTGTGCCCGATGGCGGCCACTGCCCCGCCGTCGACGATGCGGCGGATCGCCTCGGTCGCGCCGGGCAGCTCGGGCGCCAGGGTCACCATCCGGATCGTGCCCCGCCCGGCCTCGAGCAGCGCCGACACCTCGGCCGGGTCGGGGTCGCGCAGGGCGCTCGGTTCGTGGGCGCCGCAACGGTGCGGTGACAACCACGGGCCCTCGAGGTGGATGCCGAGCAGCTCACCCGACTCGACGTGGTCCGCGAGCGCCCTGACCTGCGCGACGAGCACGTCGTGGTGGTCGGAGACGAGGGAGGCGATCGTCGACGTGGTCCCGAAGCGGCGGTGCAACGTCACGGATGCCGCGACCGCCGTGTCGGTCGCCTCGAAGTAGGCCCCACCGCCACCACCGTGCACGTGCATGTCGACGAAGCCGGGTGTCAGCACGACATCACCCAGGTCGACGTCGGCCGGTCGCGGAGGGACGCCGGATCCGACAGCCGAGATGACGCCGTGGTCGACCTCGACCCATCCCGGGGAGTGGGAGTACTCCCCGGTGAGCACGGTGGCAGCGGTGAGGATCATCGATCAGATTCCTTGCCAGGTGGGTTTGCCCGCGAAGGTCTCGCGGTAGTAGCCCGCGAGCTGCAGCCGACCGGCGGCGGCCGGGTCGAGCAGCACGGTCGCGTGCGGGTGGTGCTGCAGGATCGTCGCCGGCCACAGGGCGCTGACCGGGCCCTCGACGAGCTGGTGCACCGCCTCGGCCTTCGACGCGCCGGTCGCCAGCAGGACGACGTGCCGGGCCGCCATGATCGTGCCGAGACCCTGGGTGAGGCAGTGGGTCGGCACCTGGCTGACGTCGCCGTCGAAGAAGCGCGCGTTGTCCAGCCGGGTCTGCTGGGTCAACGTCTTGATGCGCGTCCGTGAGGCGAACGACGATCCCGGCTCGTTGAAGGCGATGTGCCCGACCGAGCCGATGCCCAGGATCTGGAGGTCGACGCCACCGGCATCCGCGATGGCCTGCTCGTAGGCGGCGCACGATGCCGGGATGTCGTCGGCGAGCCCGTCGGGGCCCTGGACGGCATCCGGGGCGAAGTCGACCCGGGTGACGAAGTCGCGGTCGATCACCGTGCGGTAGCGCTCGGGGTGCCCGGCCGGGAGGCCCACGTACTCATCGAGCGTGAACGCCCGGGCCTGCGCGAAGCTCACCTCGCCACGCTCGTGGCGCGCCGTCAGCTCGTCGTACACGGCGAGCGGTGACGACCCGGTGGCAAGCCCGAGCACGGCATCCGGCTTCCTGGCGAGCAGCGCCGTGATGGCGTCCGCGGCGACCGACGCGAGGTCGCGTGCGTCGTCGAGGATCACGACCTCCACGTCAGCCACCGACCTTGGTCTTGGTGGCGGATGCCGTGAGGAGGAGTTCCAGGTCGCGGACCTGGTCGCCGGCCTCGAGACCACGCAGGGTGACGTCGTGGGCCTTGCGCTCGAGGACGATCACGGGCACGACGGGGTTGCGACCGGCGGCCTCGACCGCGGCGACGTCGTAGCGCAGGATCGGCTGGCCGAGCTCGACGGTGTCGCCCTGGGCTGCGAGGAGGTCGAAGCCCGCACCGTCGAGCTGCACCGTGTCGATGCCCAGGTGCACGAGGACACCGACGCCCTCGGGCGACTGGATGGCGTAGGCGTGCGGCCACAGCTTGACGATGGTGCCGGCGATCGGCGCCACGGCGTCGACGACCTCGCGGGGCGGGTCGATGGCCAGGCCGGGGCCGACGAGACCCTTGGCGAAGGTGGCGTCGGGAACGTCCGCGAGGTCGACCACGGTGCCGGCGATCGGCGAGAGCACGGCGACGCGGGCCCCGGGGGCCGGGGGAGAGGCGGGTGCTGCCGGTGCTGCCGGTGCTGCCGGTGCAGCTGCGGGGGCTGCGGGGGTGGCGGGTGCAGCGGCGGATGCCGGGGCGGAGCCACCCGCGAGGGCCGCGCGGATCTCCTCCTTGAGGCCGTCGGCCTGGGTGCCGAAGATGGCCTGGACGTTGTTGCCGACCTCGATGACCCCAGCGGCGCCGAGGGCCTTCAGGGCGCCCTGGTCGACGAGGGACTTGTCGCCGACCTCGATGCGCAGGCGGGTGATGCAGGCGTCGACGTTCTTGAGGTTGTCTGCTCCACCGAAGGCGGTGATGAGCTGCTGTGCCCTGTCGGTGGCTGCACCGGTGCCAGCGCCGGCGGCTGCGGACGTGGCGGCCTCGAGGTCTTCGTCGGTTGCGCCCTTCGGGTCGCGGCCGGGGGTCATGAGCTTCCACTTGGTGATCGCGAAGCGGAACACCACGTAGTAGACGGCGAAGAAGACCACGCCCATGACGATGAGCAACGGGATGTTCTTGGCTGCGGGTGCGGTGCCGTAGAGCAGCAGGTCGATCAGGCCGGCGGAGAACGAGAACCCGAGGTGGATGTCGAGCAGGTAGGCGATGGCCAGGGACAGGCCGGTGAGCACGGCGTGCAGGACGTACAGCGGGAACGCGACGAACATGAAGGCGAACTCGAGGGGCTCGGTGATGCCGGTGAGGAAGGCGGTCAGGCCCGCGGCCGACAGGATGCCGATGGCGACCTTCTTCTGGTTCTTGTTCGCGGCGTGGATCATCGCCAGCGCAGCGGCCGGCAGGCCGAACATGAGGATCGGGTAGAAGCCGGAGGTGAGGCGGCCGGCCGTGGGGTCGCCCTGGGCGAAGCGGGTGAGCTCACCGGTGTAGACCTCGGTGCCGACGGTGTAGTCCCCGTAGAGGAACCAGATGTAGGTGTTGACGATGTGGTGCAGGCCGAGGGGGATGAGCATGCGGTTGACGAAGCCGTAGACGAAGGCGCCGAACGCGCCCGCCCCGGCGATGAACTCGGCGAGGCCGGTCAGACCCGCGTTGAAGATCGGGTAGAAGTAGCTGAGGGCGAAGCCCATGAACAGCGAGGAGAACGACACGACGATCGGCACGAAGCGGCGGCCGCCGAAGAAGCCGAGGTAGGGCGGCAGCTGGATCGTGTGGAAGCGGTCGAACAGGTAGGCGGTCACGAGGCCGACGAGGATGCCGGCGAAGACGCTGTAGTTGATCATCGCCTGGTCGCCGCCGGGGGTGGTCTCACCCTCGAGCACCACCGGGGACATCGCCTTGAAGACCTCGGAGATGACGAGGTAGCCGGCGACGGCCGACAGGGCGGTCGAGCCGTCGGCCTTGCGGGCGAAGCCGATGGCCACACCGACGGCGAAGAGCAGGGGGAGGTTGGCGAAGATCGCACCACCCGCGGCGCTCATGGCGTCGAAGAAGGGCCCGAGGACGGGCCAGTCGTACTGGCCGAGCAGGTCCTCCTGGCCCAGGCGCAGCAGGATGCCGGCCGCGGGCAGCAGGGCGATGGGAAGCATGAGGCTCTTGCCGAGCCGCTGGAGCTGGGCGAAGCCGGGGATGCGCAGCCCCTGCTTCTCCGCTGGCTTCTCCAGCGGCGGGTTGGTGTCGACGACCGTGCTCATGGTGCCCTCCGAATGGCGTGGATTGGTGTAGACCAAGTTCAGATTGGCATAGACCAATCGTCGTCGTCAAGGGAGGCTGAGAACTTTCTCGC
>NZ_DAORSO010000096.1:5866-7032 GCF_035443565.1 Ornithinibacter sp.
GCCAGTGTCCAGAACGAGTTCTCCCCGCGCTTCCGGTCCAGCCGCGACGAGCTCGAGTTCTGCGGGGAACGCGGCATCGCCTTCCTGCCGTGGAGCCCGCTCGGTGGCACCGGAGCCCACAGCAAGGAGGTGGGTCAGGCCTACCCCGCCTTCCACGAGATCGGCCTCGCGCACGGGGTGAGCCCGCAGCAGGTCGTGCTCGCGTGGGAGCTGGCGCTCGGCGAGCACGTCATTCCGATCCCGGGCGCGAGCCGACCCGAGTCGATCACCGACTCGGCGCAGGCGGCGCACCTCGAGCTCACCGACGCCGAGCTCGAGGCCATCGAGGCGCAGTTCTGCTGAGCCGCCTCAGGCCGGCCCCCGGCATGGCGTAGATTGGTGTAGACCACCCTCGCAGGGGTGTCGGCCACTCGGCGTCAAGAGGTGCGATGAAGGTCCCGAAGTACTACCGCGTCAAGCGCGAGATCCTCGCTCTCATCGCCGACCTGCCCACGGGGGCGGCCGTCCCGACCGAGCGCGAGTTCGCCGAGCAGTTCGACACCTCCCGCACCACCGTGCGCCAGGCCATCGCCGAACTCGTCATCGAGGGCCGTCTCGAACGCACCCAGGGGCGCGGAACCTTCGTCTCGCAACCCAAGCTCATGCAGGTGCGCCAGGCGACCTCGTTCAGCCAGGACCTCGCCGCCGAGGGCTGGAGCCCGGGCAGTCGCATCCTCGCGGTCACCGTCGAGCAGGCCACCGACGCCATGGTCGGGCCCTTGCGGGTCGAGCCGGGGCAGCCCGTCCAGCGGGTCGAACGGCTGCGCACCCGCGGCGACGAGGTCATCGCCCACGAGGTGGCCCACCTGCCCGGAGTCTTCCCCGGTCTGGCCGAGCACCTGGCCGCCACGGGGTCGCTCTACCGCACCCTCGCGGAGGTGTACGGCCGCGTCGTGGATGCCGTCGAGGACAGTGTCGAGACCACGCTCGCCGACCCGGTGGCCGCCGACCTCCTCGGCGTCGACACCGGTCTGCCGCTCCTGCTCGTGCACCGCACGGCCTGGGACGCGCAGGGCCAACCGGTCGAGTGGACCAGGTCGCTGTTTCGTGGGGACCGCTTCCGGTTCGTGGCCCGCCACCGGCTCGACGACGTGAAGCACCCTGCTGCGGCCGAGTCTCATTGACAG
>NZ_DAORSO010000096.1:7132-9243 GCF_035443565.1 Ornithinibacter sp.
CCGCCACCGGCTCGACGACGTGAAGCACCCTGCTGCGGCCGAGTCTCATTGACAGGGGCCGTGAACGGCGCAAGGGTGGCGCTATCGGCAGAACCCGCCCTCGAGAGGACCCCTGAATGACCATCGAGATTCCCCGCTTCCTCACCAAGAACCAGGCCGATCTCGTGCGCGAGACCGAGCCGCACCGGATGGAGGCGCTCGATGAGGACACCCTGCTCGATCTGCACACCCGGGTCCGGCGAGCCCGCTCGAAGTACGTGAAGCTCTACCGGCAGACCGGTGCCCAGCGGGTGGGCATGAAGGGGGCCCGTGGCCACGCCCGGCCGGGCAATGCGGCGAACGGCGCCAAGGCCGAGGTGTTCGAGCTGGCCCTGGCCCGGGTCAGTGCCCGCCTCGAGGTCGTCGCCCGCGCCGCCGCCGAGGAGCTCAAGAACGAGCGGCTGGCCGCCGCCGCCGCAGTGCGCAGCTCGACAGGACCGGGCACCACGAAGGGTGCCGGAGGGGCCGACGGTTCGGCCAAGGCCAGCACCCGGCGCCGCGCCACGAAGACCACCGGCGGTCTCAAGCGCGACGCCTCGACGAAGTCCAAGGGCAAGAGCCGTCAGGCGAAGAAGGACGCGCGCTGACCTCAGCGTCGGGGCGTGACGTCGACGCCCCCGACGACGCTCATGTCGGCGCTCATGTCGACGCTGGCACCGGCGGGCACGCGGTGACCCGACACCGGGCCATGTCCGCGACGTCGCGAGGTCTGTGGACCTTCACCGCCGACGCCGACCTGCTCCTGCGGCTCAGCGCCAGCGGCTTCGACTGGCTCGCCATCGACGCCCAGCACGGGCCGGTCGACCGCGCCGCACTCCACGCGATCGGCCGGGCCCTGGCGGATGCCGCGACCCCCTTGGTCGTGCGCGTGCCCGCCGTTGATGCGGCGTGGATCGGGGCCGCCCTCGATGCCGGTGCTGCCGCCGTCATCGTGCCGTCGATCACCGGTGTCTCGGATGCCGTCCGCGCGGCTCGCGCGGCCCGCTACCCGCCCGAGGGCGACCGCAGCTGGGGCCCGTTCCCGCCGGTGTGGGGAGGCAGCGCCCCGCAGGCCGCCACCGCCAACGCCGACGTGGCCTGTTGGGCGCTGATCGAGACCGCCGGTGCCCTCGCCGACGTCGACGCGATCGCCGCCACCCCCGGCATCGACGGTTTGTTCGTCGGCCCCCTGGACCTCGCCCTGTCCCTGGGGACGACCGTCGACGGGCTGCTCGACGACCACGACCCCGGGGGTCCGATCGCGGTGATCGTGGCTGCGGCGGCGCGCCACGGCATCCTCGTCGGTGCCTTCGCCGGGTCCCCGGCCGCGGCGGCACGGCTGCGGCCCCACGGCATCCACTGCCTGGCCGTGGCCACCGACCTGGGCGTCGTCACCGAGGGATGCCGCTCGCTGCTCGCCGAGGATGGCGTCACCCCGTAGGGGTGAGGCCAGCGCCGGAGGCCCGACGGTAGACAGGTGGTGGTGGGCCGGGCGCGCGAGGTGCGCGGACGGCATCCGACGAAGGAAGTGGGCGAGCGATGTCGTACGAGAACATGTCGATGACGACGAACCTGTCAGCGAGCGGGCGTGGTGACCAGGCCGGGCCGGTGGCCTTCGCCGGGGTGATCCTCGTGATGGTGGGGCTCTTCCACGCCATCCAGGGCCTCGTCGCGCTCCTCAGCGACGACTTCTACGCGGTGGCCGGCGACTACGTCTTCCGGTTCGACCTCACGACGTGGGGCTGGATCCACCTGCTGCTCGGGCTGCTCGTGCTCGCGGCCGGAGCCGGCCTGTTCTTCGGTGCGACGTGGGCGCGCACGGTCGCGGTCATCGCGGCCTGCGTCAGCATGCTCGGCAACTTCGCGTGGCTGCCGAACTACCCGGTGTGGGGGCTGACCCTCATCGCGCTGGACGTGTTCATCATCTGGGCCGTCATCGTGCACGGGCGGGCCTTCGTCGACGAGTGACCCCCGGCCTGGTGGTCAGCGTCGCCGGGCGACGCGACGCACCACCGCTTCACCGCCGAGCTGGATCGCCTGGACGATGAGGACGAGGATGGCCACGGTGACCAGCATGAGCTCGGTGTTGAAGC
>NZ_DAORSO010000097.1:0-1170 GCF_035443565.1 Ornithinibacter sp.
GTGGATGCCGGGGCCGCCGACACCTGCACCGGCGGCGGGGGCCACAACACCTCCCCCTCACGCACCACCGTCATCCCCCGCTGCACGACGTCGTCGAGGTCGAGGGTCAGCTCACCGTCCTTCTCAGGTGTGAGCAGCTTCAACAGGTTCACCAGGTTCGTGCCGAACAGCTGTGACGCCTGCGTGGGCAGCCGCCCCGGCAGGTCGGTGTAGCCCAGGATGGTCACCCCGTTCGCGGTGACGACCTTCTCGTCGGCAACCGACCCTGCGACGTTGCCCCCGTTGGCGGCGGCCATGTCGACGATCACCGAACCCGGCTTCATCGACGCCACCATGGCCTCGGTCAGCAACCGAGGTGCCGGGCGACCCGGGATCAGGGCCGTGGTGATGACGATGTCGACGTCGGCAGCCTGCTCGGCGTACAGCGCCGCAGCCTTGGCGTCGAAGTCTGCGCTGGTCTCCTTGGCGTAGCCGTCGGCCGACGGCCCGGTCTCCTCGACGTCGATGCGCAGGAACTCCGCGCCCATCGACTCGACCTGCTCACCCACCTCGGGCCGGGCGTCGAACGCGCGCACGATCGCCCCGAGGGAGTTCGCCGTGCCGATCGCTGCCAGCCCCGCCACGCCGGCCCCGACGACGAGGACCTTGGCCGGCGGCACCTTGCCCGCCGCCGTGACCTGACCGGTGAAGAACGACCCGAACTCGTGCGCCGCCTCGATCACTGCGCGGTACCCACCGATGTTCGCCATCGACGACAACACGTCGAGCGACTGCGCCCGCGAGATGCGCGGCACGGCATCCATCGCCAGCGCCGTCACCCCACGCGCGGCGAGCGCGTCGACGAGGCCGGGGTTCAACGCCGGCGAGAGCAGCGAGACGACCACCTGACCCGGGCGCAACCGGGCGATCTCGGCATCCGAGGGGGCGTTGATCTTCAGCAGGACGTCGGCGTTCCAGACGGCGTCGTCGATGACGTCCGCACCCGCGCGCGCGTAGGCGGCATCGTCGAAGCTCGACGCCGCACCGGCCCCGGTCTCGACGAACACCGCGTACCCGAGCGCGATGATCTGCTCGACGGTCTTCGGTGTCGCGGCCACGCGCGTCTCACCGGGACGGGTCTCACGGGGCACTCCGATGCGCACGACATTCCTCTCGGCCTACGGGATCTGT
>NZ_DAORSO010000097.1:1270-4579 GCF_035443565.1 Ornithinibacter sp.
CCGGCTCGGGCTCCGGCTCGACCACAGGCTCCGGCTCGGGCTCCGGCTCGACCACAGGCTCCGGCTCGGGCTCCGGCTCGACCACGGGCTCGGCCTCGTGCGGGCCGCCCCACTCGTTGGCCGGGATGGCGATGTCCTCGGTGAGCGGATCCGCCGTGACGACCTCATCGCGGTACTCGGCTGCGGTGGCGATCCGCTCGGCCTCGGGGTCGCTCTGCGGGGCGGGAACCGGCCAGATGCCAGCAGCCTCTGCAGCCTCACGGGCCTCGCGGCGTTCGGCCCGGGTCATGGCCACGTCATCGGCCACGGCCGGTGCTGCTCCGCCATCCTCCAGAGCCACGGCATCCGCAGCCGTCTCCGCGTCGTCCAGGGTGTCAACGGCTGTGTCGGCCTCAGCCGAGGGCTCGGAGGGCACCGCCGGCTCAACGTCAGCGGCAGACTCAGCAGCGGCAGAGGCGCCAAGGGCCACCGCTGCAGGAGCCTGCGCAGCACGAAGTGGTTCCGCCCGGTCGCCCGCATCCAGCCACTCGGCCTGCGAGCCCACGTGCTCGGTCTGGGAGTGGGGTCCACCCTCCCGCTTGGAGCCGCCCCGGCGCACCACGACCGCGATGACCGCAGCCACCACCAGGACGAGCAGAAGCAAGAGGATCAGTTCGCGGAGCTGCATGGAATTCCTGTCGTTGACGCTGCCCGGAGGCGATCTCGCCCATCAACCTACTGCGGCATCGCTTCCACGGCGTAGTCAGCGCAGCCCGACCCGGTTCACGTGATCGCTGTTCTCTGGTCGCGGGGGCCCTGTCGGAGTACGGTGAAGATGGCGGGGGGCCCGCCTTCGTCCCCCGGTACGGAGGACATCATGAACACCACCCGACGACACGTCTCCCTGAGGTTCTTCGTGGCCGCCGCCCTCGCGGCACCCCTGCTGCTGTTGGCCGCTCCCGCGCCCGACGCCGTCGGGGCCACCCGCACCTGCTCCTCGACGACGGCCGTGGCGAACCGGCCGACCCTGCGCTACGGCGACACGGGGAGCTGCGTGAAGGTGCTGCAGAACATCCTGCTCGGCAAGGGGTACAGCATCGGGTCGAGCTATGCCACGGGCACCTTCGGCTCCGGGACCCTGGGCGCGGTCCGTCGCTACCAGTCCACCAAGCTCACGCTCGTGATCGACGGTGTGGTGGGCCCGACGACCTGGAACCGGCTCGTCAACGGAGGGGGCACCACGTACAGCATCTCCTCCGGACCGAACACCAGCGCGCGGGTCATCCTCAGCTTTGACGACTGCCCGAAGAGCTACTCGGCGTTCCAGTCGGCCGTCCTGGGGGCGAAGTCGCTCGGCGTCGCACTGGTCCTCGCTCCCACCGGCAACTGCATCTCCGCCGGCCGGTTCAGCCCGAGCTATGCCCGGGCCAACGGCCACTACGTCATCAACCACTCCATCAGCCACCCAAACCTGAGCAACCTGTCGTACTCGAGCGTGCGCTACCAGCTGGGGTCTCCCGGGGTCGTCACCTCGTACGGACGCCCGCCCTACGGCTCGTACGACTTCACGGTGCGTGACGCCTACGCCAGCAAGGGCATGCGCATCTGGACGTGGGACGTCGACACCAGTGACTACACGGGCCGCACCCAGGCCCAGGTCGTGAACCACGTCGTCACGTACTCGCGGGCGGGCGACACGGTGCTCATGCACATGGGCTGGAACGCCTTCAACAAGAGCGCCATCGCGGCCATGAAGTCCGGGTTGGCCGCCAAGGGGCTCGGCGTGTGCCGCAACCCCGGCACGACGACGCCGACGTATCCGAAGACCATCGGCTGCTGAGCCAGCTCAGCCAGCTCAGCCCGGCGTCGGGCGCGACAGCCGGTCGAGCACCCCGAGCAGCAGGGCCTCGCGCAACGCCGGCGGGCAGGCGTCGAGCAGCGCGTTGACACCGGCCATCCGCGACGGCAGCGCCAGCGAGCCGTCCGCGCCCGCGAGGCCCGCCGCCCCGAGGATGCCGGCAAAGCCAGCGTCGTCCAGGGCCGCCGGGTCGATGCCGCCGAGCAGGGCCGCCAACCCGGGGTCGACGCGAACCGGGCCCGCCGCGCGGGCCGCCGCGACGGCATCCGAGAGATCGTCGACCAGCTCGTCGACCGCGGGCGCCGTCGCTGCCGAGAGGGTGAGGTGCAGGGTCGGTGGCAGGTTCCCGAACGACAGCTGCGGCTGCACGTACCACCCACGCTCGAGCATCTCGTCGGCGACGGTGAAGGCATCGCAGGAGTCGTCGGTCGCGAGCGCCAGCAGGGTCGAGTCGGGGGTGACGAGCACCCGCAGACCGGGGATGCCGTCCGCCGCCCTCGCGATCGCGAGCGTCGCCTCGCGCGCCCGCCGGGCGAGCTCGGCGTAACCGTCGAGGCCGATCCGACGGGTCACGGCCCAGGCCGCCGCCAGCGGGCCACCCGAGCGGGTCGACTGCATGGTGGCGTTGAGCATCGTGTAGCCGGGCCAGTTCGCCGAGGCGAACAGGTGGGTGCTGCGCAGCGCCGCGGTGCGGTGCAGCAGCACCGAGACCCCCTTGGGCGTGTAGGCGTACTTGTGCAGGTCGACGCTCACGCTCGTGACGCCCTCGACCGCGAAGGTCCACGGCGTCGCAGTGTCGAGGTGCGGCAGCACCCACCCGCCGATGCAGGCGTCGACGTGACAACGGATGCCGCGCGCCGCCGCCAGCGCCGCGATCTCGGGGACGGGGTCGATGACGCCGTGCGCGTAGGACGGGGCCGAGGCGACGACGAGCACCGTGGAGTCGTCGACGGCCGCGGCCATGGCGGCCGGGTCGGCCCGCAGGGTGACCGGGTCGACGTCGACGAGGACGGCCCGCACCCCGAGGTAGGCCGCGGCCTTGAGGAACGCGGCGTGAGCCGACGTGGGCAGCACCATGCTCGGGGACGGGTGGTCGCTGCCCTTTCGGGCGGCCAGCACGGCGAGCAGGATCGACTCGGTGCCGCCGGAGGTGACCGAACCGGCAAACCCGTCGGGGGCGTCGAGCAGGCCACCGGCGAGGGCGACGAGGTCGTTCTCCATCTTCAGCAACGACGGGAACGCGGTCGGGTCGAGCCCGTTCGAGCCGGCGAACATGGCAAGTGCCTCGAGGCCGACCGCATCGGCGTCGGCGAGACCCGAGTCATAGACGTAGGCCAGGGTGCGGCCCCCGTGAGCGGGCAGGTCGAGCCCCTGGAGCATCCGCAAGGTGGCGAGCACCTCGTCGGTCGGCATCGCGGTCACCGGGCCACCTCCACGTCGAGTCGGTACCTGCGCAGGAACACCAAGGAGAT
>NZ_DAORSO010000097.1:4679-7205 GCF_035443565.1 Ornithinibacter sp.
GTCACCGGGCCACCTCCACGTCGAGTCGGTACCTGCGCAGGAACACCAAGGAGATCGCGACGAGCACGGCCGGCATCACGGTGAACCCGAGCGCGATCGCGACCTGCGCCGAATCAGGTTGGCGCGCACCGGCATCCGTCGACGACACGTAGCCGCCGATGGTGAGCACGGCGGCATACAGGAACGGGCCGATCGCGAGGCCGAGCGTCTCCCCGGCCGTCCAGACACCGGTGTACGTCCCGGCGCGGTCCTCCCCCGTCGCCGCCGTGTCGGCCGCTGCGACGTCGGGCAGCATGGCGAGCGGGAACATCTGGCACGCGGCGTACCCGATGCCGACGACGGCCACGCTGAGCGCCGCCGCGGCCAACCCCACGCGCACCGTGGCCAGCGTCGCCGCGGCCCCGACGAGGAGCAGGACCGAGCCCCACAGGTACCCCGCGCGCTTGCCGCGGGCCTCACCGACCCGCTGCCACAGCGGCGTCACGAGCAGGGCCGGCGCGACGAAGCACAGGAACAGCACGGTCGAGGCCGCTCCCCCACCGAGCAGCACGCGGGCGACGTAGTCGACCCCTGCCAGCATGGCCCCGGTCGCGAGCGCCTGGAGCACGAAGACGAGCAGCAGCGTGCGAAACGGCGGGGATGCCGCGACCACCCGCAGCTGGTCGGCCAGGCTCCCGCCGGCGGTCGCCGCACGGGACATCGGGGTGTCCCGGGTGCCGCGCCAGACCCCGACGGTGCCGAGCAGGATCAGCGCCCCGACGAACAGGCCCACCCCGCGGTAGCCCCACTCCGGACCGAGCGCGTCACGGATGATCGGCGACAACCCGCCACTGACGAGGATGGCCAGGGCCAGGATGGCCACCCGCCACGTCATCAGGCGAGTGCGCTCGTCGTAGTCCTCGGTCATCTCGGCCGGCATCGCGACGTAGGGCACCTGGAAGAAGGCGTAGGCGCTGGCGCAGACCAGGAAGGTCACGACCACCCAGGTCGCGGCCACCCCGCTCGGCGAGGTCGGCCCGGAGAAGAGCAGCACGAACGCTACGGCCAGGGCCGTGCCCGACCAGATGAGGAACGGGCGCCGCCGACCTCCGGGGTGCGTGGACCGGTCGCTGATCCGGCCGGCGATCGGGTTGAGGACGACGTCCCAGGCCTTGGGCAGGAAGACGATGAGCCCGGCCAGGCCCGCGGCGATCCCCAGCCGGTCGGTGAGGTAGGGCAGCAGGAGCAGGCCGGGCACCGTGCCGAACGACCCCGTCGCGACCGAGCCCAGACCGTAGCCGCGGCGCGCCGTCGGGGTGAGCGTCGCTGCCATGCTCGGACCCTAGTGGCGATGATGGCTCCCATGGGTGAGCGCCAGCAGTTTCGTGGGCGGATCGCCGGGGTCGGGTCGACGTCCGGCATCCGCGTCGTCGTGGGGTGGTGGCAGGAGAGCCCCTATGGCACCTTCGCCGACGCGATGGTCGAGCGGGCTGACGGCCACCGGATGCTGCTGGCACCCACCGAGCCGGTCGCCGACCTGGTGTCGACGACCTACACCTTCGACGAGGTGCGGGTCGAGCCGGTCGCCGTCACGGACCAGGTCCGACCTGGACGCTGGGAGTTCACGAGCCCGTCGCTGACCCTGACCCTCGAGGTCGGCGCTCGGATGCCGCTGGGTCACCTGCTGCGTCTCGTGCCGGCTGCCGTGTCGGCCAGCCCCGCCTTCGCGACCGCTGTCGACCCCGTCGCCAGGGTGGTCCTGCGAGGAGTGCGCACCCGTGGGCAGGCCCGCGCGGGCAGGCGCGAGTACTACGGGGCGCGCGACATGCACGCGGTGACGTCGGTGCGGGGCGTGCTCGACGGCATCCCCCTCGGCGACCTGGGGCCCGTGGACCCGCCGTGTCGCTTCGGGTTCTCCTCGACCCCGCGCGCTCCGTCGGTGACCGACGTCGTGACGACGATCGTGCAGGTCAGCGGGTCTTGATGACCTGCGTGTCAGCGAACTTGTCGTGCCAGCCGCGGAACAGCGGGGTGTCGCTGTTGATCGTGACCGCGATGAAGATGACGGCTGCCAGCTCCGCCAGCGAGCCGAAGAAGCCCACGACCGGGAGGATGCCGAGGAAACCGAGCGCGACGTAGATGTTGCGCTTGAGCGCCTGCTCCATCGTCGGGTTCTGACCAGCGAGGTTCTGCACCTTCAGGCCCACCACCATCTTGCCGACGGTCTGGCCGCGCGATGACTCGAGGAAGGCGTAGTAGGCCAGCGTGATGGCAGTGGAGATCAGCGTCGCGATGGCACTCCTGACGAAGCCGCTGTTCAGTCCGAAGGCCACGAAGAGGCCGACGACGATGTTGATGAAGAACATCACCACACCGTCGACGAGCTTGGCGAGGAAGCGCGGCAAGAGGTCCGCCGGCTGTCCGGCACTCGAGGACGAGGTGGGGAACGGTGCGGGCGGGGGCACCGGGTAGCCACCGGTCGCGCTCGGTGGGTAGGGCGCAGGCGGCGGTGGGTACGACCCGACCGGGGGTGCCGGCGGCGGGGGC
>NZ_DAORSO010000097.1:7305-9125 GCF_035443565.1 Ornithinibacter sp.
GGCGGCGGAGGCGGCGGCTGGTTCTCGCTCATGCATCGAGACTAGTGACCCAGCTCCCCGCGGACAGCCCGAACCGCCGAGCCCGAGCCACCGAAACCCAGCCGCCGAGCCCCAGTCGAGGGGTCGAGACGGCTCGGCGGCAGGGCCGCTCAGCTCTCAGCGGCCGGGCCGGTCAGGCGCGGGGGGTGATCCGCAGGAGCTGGTCGTCGTCGCCGTTGGTCGTCGTGACGTACAGGGCACCGTCGGGCCCGAGGCGGGCCGCCCGCAGCCGCCCGAACGGCCCGTCGGTCTCCTCCGGCACGGCGACCTCCTCGACGGACCCGTCCTCGGCCAGGGTCAGCACCAGCAGCTTCGACCCCTTGAGCGCGGTGATGACCAGCGCCCCGTCCAGCGCACCCCACTGCTCGCCCTCGAGGAAGGCCGCGCCGCAGATGGCCTGGGTGCGTTCACCCGACTGCCACACGGCGGGCACGGCATCCGGGTAGAGCTCGAGGTCGGTCATCGGCACGCTCTCGTCGTACCCGTCGACCATGCCCTTCTGGGAGGGGTCCCAGCCGTAGTTGCCACCGGCCCGGATGAGGTTGACCTCGTCGTTGTTGCTCGGGCCGTGCTCGGCCGTGTAGATCGCGCCGGTGCCCGGTTGCACCGCCACCCCTTGGATGTTGCGGTGCCCGTAGCTGTAGACGTACCGCTCGCGCTCGTTCTGCGAGCTGATGAACGGGTTGTCCGTCAGCGGAAAGCCGGTGTCGAGGTCGAGCCGCAACACCTTGCCCCCGAGGCTCGTGCGGTTCTGCGGCAGGTCCCCCTGTGCCACGTCGCCGGTGCCGACGAACAGCTCGTCCTCCCCGGAGTCGTTCACGGCACCCGGGGCAATCGTCGGTCGGCACCCCGAGTGCCGCCCCGTCGAGATCGGCAGACCGGTCAGCAGGTCACGCACCTTCTCTGCCGAGGTGCCGTCGGCCGACAGCTTCCACGTGACGAGCCGGACGTCCTTGGGCTGGCCGTCCTCCTGGTGGGTCTGGCACGTGGTGAACAGGCGCGAGGTCGCGAAGTCGGGGTGCACGACCATGCCCATCAGCCCGCCCTCCCCCGACACGAAGACGTCGTCGAGGTCGGCCGTGACCGTCGTGCGCGTCGCGCCCTCGCGCAGCCCGGAGACGATCGAGATGCGGCCCGGCCGTTCGGTCACCAGCGCGCGACCATCCGGCAGGAACCCGACGTCCCACCCGTGCTCGAACCCCTTCGCGACCACCTCGACATCCAACGCGGGCGGGTCGGCGCTGCGCGGGGCCGGGCTCGCCGTCGCCCCCGAGGTGGGAGAAACACCGTCGGATGCCGTCCTCGTCGGCGTCACGGGCACCTCGCCGACACCGTCGTCACCGGAGCACCCGGCCAGCGTCACGGAGGCGAGCAGCACTGCCGCAGCCAGGGGTGCGATCGATCGGGACCTCATGCCCCAGTCTCACCCACGAGGTTCCCTCACGCGAGATCCTCGACAGCCCGCTGATAGCCGGCCGCGAGCACGGTGAGGTCCGCGCGGTACCCGGCGATGCGGCATCCGCGGCCGTTCGGTTTGAGCAGGATGCCCTCGGCGGCCCAGCGCTCGCGCACCTCGTCCATGAGCGCGGGCGGCAGGTCACCCGAGGCGTTCGTCACCCGCCACCACGTGACGTTCGAGCCGTAGGTCGCCATGATCGTGCCGACCTGGCGCGGGCCGATGCCGACGAGGGCCGCGAGGTCGCCGTACGACACGACCCGGCCCCGGGGCACGAGCTCGACGGCCCGCAGCACCCGCTCCACGACGACGTCGTCCACACCGC
>NZ_DAORSO010000098.1:0-9058 GCF_035443565.1 Ornithinibacter sp.
GAAGCGACTGCCGAAGCAGGCAGGGCAAGGACATCACCACGGCAGCGGTAGCCTTCGGGTCCAAAACGTTCACGCCGACAGCGCCGTCGTATGCGCGGCGTGACACGAACTCGTACTTCACCGCTCAGACGACCTTCAAGACGGGCTACCCGACAGCGTTCTCCTTCTCGCTGAGCTCCGCCCTCGTCCTTGCCGCCAACGGCACCGTGACCACGGCATCAGCGGTTCGCAGTCCCGTGAACTGCAGCTACAACAAGCCGGGGGTCGCGGTGAGTTACCTGTTCCACTGGTCCTGCTCCGGCCAATCCACCGGCACCTCGTACAAGTTCACCGGGGCGTGGAAGTTCCCCATCAAGCTTGGCGGCGCCACAGGCACCGCGACCGTGGACTGGACGTTCAACTACATCATCTACACGCGCATCACCTGATCCCCCCAACGTGGCCCGCTGCGCCCTCAGCGATACCTCACGGAGGCTGACCAACACGGCCTACCGATGGGCTAGTTCCTACGTGGGCCGGGCTTGACTGATGTCGCCAAATCACCCTTGGCGTTGATCCCGGTCGCGAGCCCCCGCGGGAAGAGCAGTGGTGTCGAATGAGACCTACATTTCTCCCCACATCTCGGCCCTAGTGGTGTCCGATCCGACCTGCAAACGGTGTCAGTTCTCACCTCCGCAGCCACAACGCGCACTTGCACCGGCGGACCGCCTCACCCGCCCGGCGCGACAGCGGAAACCACCTTCCAGGATTCGGCTCCCCTCGGCCGCATGACCGCAACTGTCATCGACCAATTGCTCGGCATGCTCCCCCAGCTACACCTGACGCGTCATCGATAGCGATGGCCCACCGACACCACGGTGGGCCATCGCTCATGTCCACTGTAGGCCCACTCCGCAAGGGCCGAAGGGGATGCTGTTGCGCCGCCGTCGACGTCAGGGACGAACCGGATGCCGTCGCCCGCCGCTGGATTCGGGGGGAACCACACAGGGGCCCAACCCGACAGTCGGGGTGACAGGATTCGAAGGAGGTGACCAGGATGACGCTGCCCTTGAGCGCTTCACCGTCTCCCGGCATCAGGCCAACCAATGACCTCGGGCCAGCAGCGACCGCCGCCTAGATTCTGTCACATGGCTGACATGCGGTTGAGGTCAGGCACAAATTAGCAGGTCAACGGCATCGGGGGGAAGTTCCCGCCACCTCCACCACGGTCTCGCTCCCACGCTGCTCAGTCCTCAGAAGACTCCTTACCTGCATGCATCAGCAGGTCAGGTGTCTCCTGCGCGGGCACGAGCGGCCACGTCTAGACTCGTGGCGACCAGAGAAACTGACCACGGCTGACACGGTGCCATCGCGTCAGAGTCGATCCCACGAGATCCTGCCGAACACCGTCGAGGAGGACCTCGGGATGTCTTCTGGAACAGCCGGCGACGCCGAGCCCAACCGCAGCGAAGGAATGCTGCGGCTGTCAGTGGTGGCTGGCGTCGTCGCCGCAGTCCTGGCCGTCGTGTGGGGACTGTTGGCCGGCTCGCGCGTCATCGTGTTCGACGGTGTGTCGGCGATCATCGGTCTGGTCCTGAGCGTGATGAGCCTGATCGCCGCGCGGGCGGCGTCGCGTCCCGAGACGCCTCAGTACCCGTACGGTCGCCAGTCGCTGATCCCGCTGGTGGTGGGCGGGCAGGGGCTGGCCAGGCTCGCGCTGATCATCTTTGCCCTCACCGACTCGGTCATGGTCATCGCCTCGGGCGGTGACGAGGCGTCGGCGTCGTCGGCCGTGATGTACGCCGCCGTGTCCACCGCGCTGTGCCTGGCGCTCTGGTGGGCGCTGGGCGGCGCGAGGTCGACCGACGACCTGGTCCGCACCGAGCTCATCGGCTGGCGAAACGCCACCTTCTTGTCCTTCGGCATTCTGGTGGGCTTCGGCGTCGTCGCGGTGCTGCCCGACGGTGACGCGCGCGACGTCGCGGTGGCCTACGTTGACCCCGTCCTGATGCTGATCATCGGCCTGGCCATCTTGCCGACCCCGATCAGGTTGTTGCGCACCATGTCGCGTGAGCTGTTGGAGATGCGGCCGGCGGCCGACGTCGAGGTCCCCGCCCGGGCCGCTGTGCTCGAGACCTGTTGGGCGGCGGGCCTGCCCGATCCGGTGGTCCGGATGACGAAGACCGGGGGACGCCTCTACGTCGAGGTCGACCACGTCGTCGCGCCGGGCACGTGGGACGTCGCGGACATCGACGTGCTGCGCCGCGCGCTCGTCGAGAGCCTGGCGTCGGAGCGGTACACCGTGTGGCTCAACGTCGACCTGTCGACCGATCCGGCCTGGCAGCTGTCGTGAGCCCACCTGATTCCGCGGTGGTTCAATGCCCGTATGCCCGCCGCGACAACGCCCCAGCCTTCGTCAGACCCCGGCAGCGGGCCCCCCGAGCTCGAGCGGATCGGTGATCGCGACCTGGGGCAGTGGCCCACCCGGGCCGGCCAGCACCTCGTGGCCGCGATCGCCCGCGTCGTCATCGTGCTCGGCCGCGTCTGGCGCTGGAGTCTGGCGAACCTCGCCCTGGTCCTCACGACGGTCATCGGCGGGGCCATCGTGCTCGGGGCGACCGTGCTCTCGGCCGAGGTCTACGAGGCGGTGGTGGAGAACGACGGGCTGGCCGCGCTCGACGAGCCGGTCCTCGAGGCCGCCGTGAACAGCCGCACCCCCGCCAGTGAGCAGTGGGTCACCCACTTCACCGACCTCGGCGGCACGGTGGGGATGCCGCTCATCGCCGCGGCGATCGTCATCACTCTCGCCGTGCGTCGCCGGTCCTGGTTGCCGGTGGTCCTCATGCTCATCGCCGCAGCCGGGTCGGTGCTCATCACCGTGCTGGGCAAGGACCTCACGGCCCGGGCGCGACCCCCGGTGATCTACGCGGTGCCGCCCCTCGAGACGTCGCCGTCGTTCCCGTCGGGACACACCCTGAACGCCACCGTCGTGCTCGGCCTGTCGGCCTACCTGGTGATGCTCGGGCGCCGGCACCTGCGCAGCAGGATCCTCGTCGCCTCAGTCGTCGTCGTGTTCGTCGTGGCCATGGGGCTGTCCCGGGTGTGGCTGGGCCACCACTGGCTGACCGATGTCATGGCGGGCTGGCTCGTCGGCCTGGCCTGGCTCGCCGCGGTCATCACCGGCCACCGGGTCAAGGTGACCCTCGACCGGGCCGAGCGGGCCCGGCCGGAGGGGAGGGGGAGGGGGTAACTCAGGACGCCGGGCCGGACAGCACAGCCCGGGCCGCCTCGAGCCGCGCCACCGGAACGCGGAACGGTGAGCACGAGACGTAGTCGAGCCGGCGCTCCTCGAAGAAGTGCACCGAGGCCGGGTCGCCGCCGTGCTCGCCACACACGCCGACCTTGAGCCCCGGCTTGGTGCGCCGTCCCTCGTCGGTGCCGATGCGCACGAGTCGCCCGACGCCGTCACGGTCGATGTTCTCGAACGGCGACGACCCGAGGATGCCGGCCTCCATGTAGCGTGAGAAGAAGCTGGACTCGACGTCGTCGCGCGAGAAGCCCCACGTGGTCTGGGTGAGGTCGTTGGTGCCGAAGGAGAAGAAGTCGGCAGCCTGGGCGATCTCCCCGGCCGTCAACGCGGCCCGGGGTAGTTCGATCATCGTGCCGACGAGGTGTTCGAGGTCGACGGCGTGCTTGACCCGTGCCTCGTGCGCGGCCTCGTCGATCTCGAGACGGATGGTGCGCAACTCCTCGACGGCACCGACGAGCGGGACCATGATCTCGGGTCGCGCATGGCCGCCCCGCTCGGCGACGATCGCGGCCGCCTCGAGGATGGCCTGCGACTGCATCTCGAACAGCCCCGGGATCGCGATGCCCAAGCGCACACCACGCAGCCCGAGCATGGGGTTCTCCTCGTGCAGGCGTTGCACCGCGAGCAGCAGCAGCGAGTCGGTGTCGTGCTCACGGCCGGTGGCTTCGGCGACGGCGACCTTGACCGACAGCTCGGTGAAGTCGGGGAGGAACTCGTGCAGCGGCGGGTCGAGCAGACGCACCGTGACCGGCAGCCCGTCCATCGCCTCGAAGATCTCGATGAAGTCGGCTCGCTGCAGGGGCAGCAGCTCCCCGAAGACGGCCTGGCGCTCGGCCGGGCCCTCGGCGAGGATGAGGCGCTCGACGAGCTCGCGCCGCTCACCGAGGAACATGTGCTCGGTGCGGCACAGGCCGATGCCCTGTGCGCCGAAACGGCGGGCGCGGGCGGCATCCTCGGCGTTGTCGGCGTTGGCCCGCACCTGCATGCGGCGGTGGCGGTCCGCGACCGTCATGAGCCGGTCGACGGCGGCCACGAGCGGGCCACCCTCCTCGACGCTCATGGTTCCCTCGAAGTACCGCACGACGGGTGAGGGGCGAACAGCGACCTCACCGGCGAAGATCTCGCCGGTGGAGCCGTCGATGGAGATCGTGTCTCCCTCGCGCACGACGGTGCCGTCGGGGGTGGTGAACTGCCGGGTCCTGGTGTCGACCTCGAGGGTCTCGGCGCCGCACACGCAGGTGCGGCCCATACCGCGGGCTACGACCGCCGCGTGGGACGTCTTGCCGCCACGGCTGGTGAGGATGCCGGCCGCCGCGACCATGCCGTGCAGGTCGTCGGGGTTGGTCTCGCGGCGCACGAGGATGACCGGGGTGCCGGCGTCGGCCAGGCGGACCGCGGCCTCCGAGTCGAACACGGCGACCCCCACGGCCGCGCCAGGGGACGCGCTCATGCCCTTCGCGAGCAGCGAGCGGGCACCCTGCGGGTCGAAGTGCGGGAACATCAGCTGCGCGAGCTGGTCCCCGGTGACGCGCAGGAGGGCTTCTTCCTCGGTGATGACGCCTTCGTCGACGAGGTCGACCGCGATGCGGAAGGCCGCCTCGGCGGTGCGCTTGCCCACCCGCGTCTGGAGCATCCACAGCTGGCCGCGCTCGATGGTGAACTCGATGTCGCACATGTCCCGGTAGTGGCTTTCGAGGCGGGCCATGATGTCGAGAAGCTGGTCGTAGCTGGCCTTGTCCAGGCCTTCCAGGTCGGCCAGGTGGAGGGTGTTGCGGATGCCGGCCACGACGTCCTCACCCTGGGCGTCGGGGAGGTAGTCGCCGTAGACGCCGACGGCCCCCGTCGAGGGGTCCCGGGTGAACGCGACGCCGGAGCCGGAGTCCGAGCCGCGGTTGCCGAACGCCATCGCCTGGACGTTGACGGCGGTGCCGAGGTCGGTGGGGATGTGCTCGCGGCGGCGGTAGAGGATCGCACGGGGCGAGTTCCACGAGTTGAAGACGGCGACGATGGCGCCGTGCAACTGGGCGCGCGGGTCCTGCGGGAACGGCGAGCAGGCCTCTTGTTCGATGATCGACTTGTACGTGCTCACGAGGGCACGCAGGTCATCGGCGTCGAGGTCGACGTCCGCGGTGACGCCCTTGGCGGCCTTCGCGGCGTCGATGGCGTCCTCGAAGCGGTCCCCGTCGAGGTCGAGAACGGTCTTGCCGTACATCTGCACGAGGCGCCGGTAGGAGTCCCAGGCGAAGCGGGGGTTCTCGGTCTGCGCGGCCAGGCCCTCGACGGAGGTGTCGTTGAGCCCGATGTTGAGCACGGTCTCCATCATCCCGGGCATCGAGAACTTCGCACCCGAGCGGACCGAGACCAGCAGCGGGTCGGCGGCGTTGCCGAGGCGCCGCCCCATGGTGGCCTCCAGTCGGGCCAGGTGCTCGTCGACCTCCTCGAACAGTTCGGCGGGAACGGAGCCGAGCTCGAGGAACGCACGGCAGGCCTGCGTCGTGATCGTGAAGCCCGGCGGCACGGGAATGCCCAGTCGGGTCATCTCCGCGAGGTTGGCGCCCTTGCCGCCCAGCAGGTCCTTCATGTCCATGCTGCCGGTGGAGAAGTCGTGGACGAACGGGACCTGGGCCATCGTGGCGCCTCCTGTGAGCGGATACTACGACGCGTAGTACCTGTTCATCCTAGGCCCGTCCACCCGTTCAGGTCACCCTGGGGGCGCCCCTGCGGACGTGATCGCCGTCTCAGGTGCGTTCAGCTCACGGCGAGTCGGAACCGGTCACCGACGCGGCTGAAGCCGAGCCGCTCGTAGTACGGGCCGACCATCCCGGGCGGGGTCAGCACCTCGGTGAAGCCACGGTCCCGGAACAGCCCCGACTGCCGGAAGACGAACTCGCCCGGTGAGAAGTCACGCCATCTCGGGGTCACGTAGTCCAGTTCGACGTGCGCGGTGCCGTTGCCGGCATCCCGCACGACGATCACCCCAGCCGTCTCGTCGCCGTTCTGCACGAGGTAGGTCAGTCGGCCGTGCGGGACACCGCCGGTGAAGCCGGGGAAGTAGGCGTCGATGTCCGCCCGGTGAACGTGCAGGAAGTGCGTCAGGTAGGCGTCGTCCTCGCGCACCGGGAGCACGGCGTACGCCTGGTCGTCCGTGCGCTCGCGCAGGAGCTTGATGATGAAGTAGAGGTTGATCGCCGCCAGCACGACGTTCATCGCGACCATCGGCCACACGCCGATCATCAGGTTGAACACGATGAGGATCAGGCACGCCACCGTGTTGAGGATGCGCAACCGCAGGATGCGCGCCTGGAGCAGCGAGTAGATGAGCAGCGCCGAGCCGAACCACCCGAGTGCGTCGACCCACCCCACGGTGCTCAGCCCAGCCCGAAGCGGACCGTCACGGTGACGGTCACGGTGTGCTCGCCGGCCTCGACCGGCATGCCACCGACGGAGTCCATCGCCGCCATGGCGCGCATCTTGGGTGCCGGGCCCGGGCCGCTGCCACCCTCGATGACCTTGACCGCCTGCCCCAGGGGGCGCCCCGCGAGCTGCGCGTACTGCGTGGCCGTGCGGACGGCATCCGCGAACGCCGCGGCGCGCGCCTGCTCCACCAGCGGTGCCTTCTCCGCGACCTCGAGGCGCACGCCGTCCAGCCCGAAGGAGTCGCCGGCCGCCCGCGCCAAGGCGCTGATCAGGTCGCCGACCCCGTCGCGGTCACGCACGAGCAGGCGCAGGCTCTGGTACGCGCTGTAGCCGATGACCCCTCGGCCCTCGTGGTCCCACCGCGAGTTCACCCCCATGCCGGTGCTCTGCCGGTCGGCGGCGGCCACCCCGGCCTCGCTCGCGGCGGCGAGGGCTGCGGATACTCGCTCCGACGCCTTCGCCAGCGCGCCCGCGACGTCCGGGGCATCACAGCTGACCCGTGCGTCGAGGACGACGACGTCGGGGACGGCGCTCGCCGAACCGGTTCCGGTCACTTCCACGTGGTCGAACATGGGCGTCACTGTAGGCCGACCGGATCGACATGGACGCAGATTCCGATCTACCTGTCGGTAGGAGGTTCAATCACCGGTATGCCGTCGAGCCCCTCCATCGCCAACTCCGTCACCGTCCGCCTCACCCTCCCGGCGCGCGCGACCGCCGTGAGCGAGATGACAGGCGTCATCGAGAAGGCCGGCGGGGTGGTCACCGGACTCGACGTCACGGCATCCGGCGCGACCAAGGTGCGCATCGACATGACGATGCTCACCCACGACCCCGAGCACGCCGACGCCATCGTCGCCGTGATGCGCGAGGTCGAGGGTGTCGAGATCGGCCGGGTCTCGGACCGCACGTTCCTCATGCACCTCGGCGGCAAGCTGTCGGTGGAGTCCAAGGTACCGATCCGCACCCGCGACGACCTGTCGATGGTCTACACGCCGGGGGTGGCCCGGGTCTGCCTGGCCATCGCCGAGAACCCCGCCGACGCGCGCCGGCTGACCATCAAGCGCAACACCGTCGCCGTCGTCACCGACGGCACCGCCGTGCTGGGGCTCGGTGACATCGGCCCGCTCGCCGCGCTGCCCGTCATGGAGGGCAAGGCCGCGTTGTTCAAGCGGTTCGCCGACATCGACGCCTTCCCGATCTGCCTCGACACCACCGACACCGAGGAGATCATCAGCATCGTCAAGGCCATCTCGCCCGCGTTCGCCGGGATCAACCTCGAGGACATCTCGGCGCCGCGCTGCTTCGAGATCGAGGCCCGGCTGCGCGCCGAGCTCGACATCCCGGTGTTCCACGACGACCAGCACGGCACGGCGATCGTGGCGCTGGCGGCGCTGCGCAACGCCCTGCGTGTCGTCGGCAAGCGCCTCGAGGACGTCCGGCTCGTCATGAGCGGGGCGGGCGCTGCCGGGACCGCGATCCTCAAGCTGTTCCTGCACGCCGGCGCCCAGCACGTGGTCGTGGCCGACGTCGACGGGGTCGTCCACCGCGGTCGGGCGGACGTGCTCTCGGGGGAGCACCCGAACCACGCGTGGATCGCGGCGAACACCAACCCGGACGACGTCACCGGTACCCTCTCCGAGGCCATGCGGGGCGCCGACGTGTTCCTCGGTGTCTCCGCACCCGACGTCATCACCGAGGCCGACGTCGAGTCGATGGCGCCCGACAGCATCGTGTTCGCCATGGCCAACCCGGTCCCCGAGATCGACCCCGACATCGCCGCGCGGCACGCGGCCGTCGTCGCGACCGGTCGGTCGGACTTCGCGAACCAGATCAACAACGTGCTCGTCTTCCCCGGCGTGTTCCGCGGGCTCATCGACTCCGGGGTGTCACACGTCGACATGGACGTGCTGCTCGCTGCCGCCGATGCCCTGGCCGACGTCGTGCGCGACGACGAGCGCAACGCCACCTACATCATCCCGAGCGTGTTCCACCCTGACGTCAGCACCGTCGTGGCTGACGCGGTGGGCGCCGCCGTCGCCGCCCGCGAGGGTGCGTGACGCCGGCGCACAGGCGCAGGGTCCTGCTCGGACTGCTCGTCGCGGCGGTTTTCGCCCAGTTCGTCGTGCTCTACGCGCCCGCGCAACCCGGCGGTCTGCCGGTGTTCGCCCATGCCGACAAGGTCGTGCACGTGCTGGTGTTCCTCGTGCCGACGGCGCTGGCTCTCGTCGCCGGGCTGCCCGCGCGGGTGGTCGTGCCGCTGTTCGCAGCCCACGCGGTGGTGAGCGAGGTGGTGCAGGGGGCCTTGCTGCCGATGCGTGCCGGTGACCCCTTCGACGTGCTCGCCGACCT
>NZ_DAORSO010000099.1:0-8883 GCF_035443565.1 Ornithinibacter sp.
GCCAGCCGTAGCCGAGGGTGCCGTCGACGGCATCCGCGGTGGTGGTGTTGCCGTATTCGTCGTAGGTGGCCCACCCGCTGATGGCGGTGGCGGGGGTGGTCGCGGCCTGGTCGGCGGAGATGCCGATGGTGGTGACGACGTCGCCGTGGGGGTTGCCCAACGAGATGATCAGGCCGCCGTCGGAGGCGATGGTGGCGGACAGGTCGCCACCGATGGCTTCGGTGAACCGCGTGGTGGTCGTGCCCGTCCCGGGGGTCGTGGTGTCGACCCAGGCGGGGTTGTCCCCGCCGTCGGTGTACCGGCGCACCGTGGTCGTGGTCCCCGAACCGTCAACCGTGGACTGGGTGGAGCGTCGCCCGTTAGCGTCGAGAGTGAACGTCGTCGACGTTCCGCCCTGGGTGACCGTGCGGGCCAGGTCGTCGTCGAAGTAGCCCAAGGTGATGTTCCCACCGGCAGGGTTCGGCGCGTCAGAGCTCGGCAGGGTGGTCTGCCGCCCGAACAGGTCGTACACGTACGACCCGGTCCCGTTACGGCCGGTGGTGGCCCGGTCGGCGGTGTCCCACCCGGTCGTGTTCACCGTCGTGGTGGTGCCCGCAGTAGCGCAGTCCCCACCCGGGCGGGTCGTGGTGACCAGCTTCGTGCGGTTGCCGTTGGTGTTGAACGTGTACGCCCGGTCGGTGCAGCTCGAGGTCAGGTCTCCGGTGGCCGGGTCGATGGCGGTGGTGTTGTCCCGGGCCCGGGTCAGGCGGCCGGCACCGTCGTAGGTGTACTCGCGGGCGTAGCTGGAGGCGTCCCCGGTGGACGCAACCCACGGTGTGACGTCCTCGAGGTCGGTGACCCCGGTCCCGGTGCTGAACGCGGCACCTTGACCGGTGGCCTCGAACCGCACCCGGCCTGTGACGTCGTTCACGGTTGACCAGGTCAGCCACGGCTGGTCAGCCACAACCCCGGTCGGGTTCCACGTGGATTCACCGGTCACGGGGTCGGTGACCTCCTCCACGGTGGTGACCTGGCCCCGGTACTCCAACCCGACAGGTTCACCCACGGAGTCGTAGGTGGTGACCTGCCGGATCCCGCCGGGCATGGTCTGCGAGGTCAGGTTCCCATCCGCGTCATAGGCCGCCGTGTACGTCAGGGTGCCGGCGGACCCGCCACGAGTCACGGTCTGCGAGGTGAGCAGCCCGCGCCGCTCACCGGTGCCGTCGTACCCGAACGTCGTCGTGCCCTTGGCGTCGGTGACTGTTGCGACCCGGCCCGCGGCGTCGAAGAGCGTGGTGACAGTGCCGGCATCCCCGACGCTACTGGTGGTGCGGCCCCACCTGTCATAGGTGGGCGTGGTCCGGCCCGCGGTCTCGGCGTCAGTACCGGCCGCAGTCAACACCCCGGTGTAGGCCACGAGCCCATTGTCGGTGCGGTACTTCGTAAACGACCCAGGGCGCGCCGTAGACCCGGTCAGCCCTGCCGTGGTCGTCTTGGACGAGACCGCCCGCTCCGCGGAGTCGTACTCGGTGGTGGTAGTGCGGGTCGCGGCCCCGGACGTTTCCACGACGGTTCGCGGGTGCAGCCACATCGTGTACCCGGTCGTGGCCTCATCCGGCAGGAACGGGCCAGAGTCGGGTGCTGCCGCCGGGTAGGTGCGGCACGTCAACCCCGCCCACTCCGGCTTCCCCCCACACGCGGCGTTCGGGGCGGCCTGCGCGGCGACGGTGAAATACGCCGTCTTCGTCGTTCCCGCATCGGCCCCGGTCGACATCGGCTGGAGTGTGTCGGTGACCCGACCGGCGGTGTCGACCCTGGTCTTGCGGGTGATGCCCGCGGTGGTGACCGTGGACGGGGAACCCAGGGTCCACGGGTCACCCTCGGTGGCGTCCGCAGGGTTGAGCTTGGTGTACCCGTTGACGACCGTGGAGATGACCTCGATGTCCGCGGATCCCGGCGCCGCACCAGGAGAGGCGGCACCGGTGGTGATGGTGGTCGGCAGCGACCAGTGCTGGCCCGTGGCCGGGTTCAGTGTCGTCGGCGCGCCCTGATCATACGTCGTGCTGGTGTGCGGGCGGGCCTGGACCTGGGTGCCGTCCGCGAGGGCGACAAGGCGGGTCGGGCCGTAGGTGTCAGTGACCCGCGAGCTGCTAGCAAGCACCACCACCCCTTCGGTGTTCTTGATCTCGGTGTTGTACACGGTGCGGGTGGACATCGCGTCAACCTGCGCCGCCGACAGCCCAGGGGTGGCCCGTGCGGCCGCGGTCGCGGACGCGTCAAGCTCACGGATGACGTTGCCCTCGCCGTCGTAGTCGGTCGCGGTGACCAGCCACGCCCCCGCACCGTAGCTGGCGGTGTTCACGGTGTACCCGAGGTCGTCAACGTAGGACAGGTCTCCGTAGCTCCAGTCCACCCCGGACCCGGACACCGCTCCGGTGTAGTCCTGCCCGAACACCGCGTACCCGGTCACCGCTTCCTTGGCCTGCTGCCACGCGGTGTGCGTGTCATTCACCGTGGGCAGCCCCGCCCCGAAGGTGGGGACGTCGTACACGTACCGGGCGACCGTGACATCAGCGCCGCCGACGGTTGTCGGGTTCTCCCGCGAGACCTGCGTGATCTTCCCGTCCCCGTCGTACGTCAGCTTCGTGGCGGCCATCCCCGTCTGGGTCACTGACGCGATCCGCGTCGACGTGCCGTGCCACGTGTACGCCGTTCCCAAACCAGTGCGGGGGTCGATGACCGACCGCAACCGGCCGGCGGTGTCGTAGGTGTACTGCGCGACCACGGTGGTCGCCATCGCTGACGTGGTGGGGTTCCACAACGTCGCCGACACCGACTTCACCCGACCCGTGAAATCACCGGGGACAGTCGAAGCTGCGGTCGTCGTGGCCGCGTAGGTGATGTCCAGGGCGCGGCACCCCTTGACCAAGGCCCCCGCGGTGGGGCAGGACGTGCCGGCCATGCCGTCCGGCACGGGTGCCACGATCCGGGTCACCCGCCCAGAGGTGGGGTCGTGCCCGAACGTCGTCGCCCCGACCGTTCCGGGCTCGGTGATCGTCGCCGGCTTCCACACCGTTCCCGCCAGCGCGGGTGCTGCGACGGGTTTCCACGTCGTGACGGTGCCGTCCTCCTCCGTCAGCGAGATCACCGCGGCGGTGCCGGTCCCGGCCCACTTCATCGTGATGCCCGCCTCGAGGGTGTCGTCGGTGGCCGGGACGTACGTGGTCGCCCCGGTGGGGTAGGCGCGGGTGCCCGCAGCGGTGGTGAACACCAACGGTTCACCTTCCTCGTCGACAAACGCGACCGAGGCGTCGATACCGGTGTTGTCGACCACGGTGAGCCCGGCCAGGCCGGCGTCCGCGCCGTCGAGGTTCGCGGTGAACCCTGGCCCGAACACCCCCGTCACAGAATCCGTGGGCCAGTTCGCGACAGAACCGTCACCGGCGAAGGAAGTGTGCGATCGGGAGATGCTGATGTCGCCGGTGTACCCCGGCACGGACACGTCCGTCCCGGAGATCGCGACCTCACCGGTGTACTGCGCGACCTGCCCCACCCCGGCATCCGTGGTCGGGTACCCGTCACCGAACGCGTGCGGCAACCGCGTGACTGTGACGGGTGACGGTTCCCACGTGCACCGCGTCACCGCCGTGCCCGCGTAGGTGAAACACACCTGGACATCCAGGCGCACCGGGGTGCGCTTGGGCACATCAACCGTGGCCCCTGTTTCACGCACCGCTGACTTCAGATCAAACACGGACGTGAACGCCGCCAACGTCGACGCGCTCGGTGCCGCCACCGGCACCGGCCCCGCTGCGTCCGTCCACGCCCCCGCAGCCGAACCGGCCACACGCCACTGCACCTGCGCCGTAACGGCGGTCGCTCCACCCCGCGGTGGGCCACCCGCCGCCACGACCACCTTGCCGGAGGAGGTCGCACCGGTGCCCGGTGACGTCAACGACGCCGCGTCACCCCACCCGAACCCGTACGTCACCGTCGGTGACGTCTTCAGCGCCCGCGACACCGCGGTCGCGGTGATCCCATGCGCACCCTTGACTCCGACGTTGACCGTGACAGTCGTCTTCGCCACGGTCGGATCGGTACTGGCCGGGATCTTCACCCGCGACACCGGCGCACCGTCAACACTGACATCGAGGTACCCCGCCGCGCCGTAGTCTCCCACCACACCCGCAGCGGTGATGGTGCAGGTCACCGTCGGCGACGACGGCGCGCTGGGCAGCCACGTCCCGTCCGCGGCGAACGGTGCCGGGCACGAGATCACCGGGACCGGCGGGTTGTTGAAAGCCGTGTAGAACGCCGTCCACGGCGACCACGTCCCATTCCACAAACCTTGGTCATCGCTGACGGCGGTCCGGGCGTAGTACACCGTGTTGTTCGCCAACGCCGCCCGCGTCGTGGGGATGGCGCACGACGCCGGAACCCCCGACGCGGTGTACGTGTACGGGTCCGTGGACCTCCCACTGGTACACCACGTCACCAGGCTCGATCCCGACGTCGACGAATGCACCTCCGTGGTCACCGTGTACCCGTTACCGTCCGGGTCGCTCGCGGTCGACGTGAACGTCGGCCTGGCCGCAGTGGTGAACCACGACGTCGACCCCGACAACGGGGTGAACTGATACGACTCAGGCGCCGTCAACGCCGGCGCCGACGCCGCGTTCGGCTTGCGGTTGTACGTGAACGTGATGTACGGATCGGTCGACGTCTCCGACGACGCGAACTTCTTCCACCCGTAGTTGTCCGTCTCTGACGCCGACAACCGCAACCACCCAGTGGAGTACGCGTTGCCCGCCCACGCCGACACCAACCCCGTGATCGGCACCGACACCCGCCCCGCCGCGCACGACGACGAGAACCCCTTCGCCACCGTCGCCGACCCGTACTGCGTCCCAGCACCCGGCTGGTTCGACCACCGCAACGACGTTGGAGTCGCGATGTCCGACGTCGAATGCACATAGAACGGCTTCGCCGTGCACGAGTACGAATGCGTCTCGTACAACGACAACGACGCCGACTTGATCGACAGGTTCTTGAAGTTGGTGAACCCGAACTTCAAGAACGACCGCGCCGTGAACCGTGATCGGGAACACCCGCGCAGGGTCGCGCAACCACCCCCGGTCCGGGGTCAACGTCAACACCGCCTGACCCTTGCCCTTCTGCGCCACCGACACCCCCACCGGGGAGGCGTTGACCTTCTCCCCCGACCGCTCATCAACCTTGCCGTCCCACGCGATTGGTGTCGCGAACCGGGAGACCACCACCCCCTTGGCGTCGACGAACGACACACTGCCGTCGTTCTCCGCCCGCGCCGACAAACCCTTCGTCTTCACCAGCAACGACCACGACACGTCACCGCCACCGGCGGCCGCCACCAGCGCGTCCAACGCGGCCTCGTCCCGGATCACCGTGAGCTGCTCAAACCCCGACCGGCGCGACTCCACCACCACATCCACACCCGGGGACACATCCGTGTACGTCGCCCGCGTCCCGTCCAACACCGGCGCCGCAAGCTTGCCCGGCCAGCCAAGGACGACCTGACGTGCCGCCTTGTCCTTCCCCGGCTTCTCATCCACCACCACCAAATCAGTGGCAGTCGCGCCCTTCGCGCCGCCGCCGGCGCCCTTGGACTTGTCCGCCAGCGACACCCCCAGCGGGTGCGACTTCGCCCCGACCGTCCCGTCTGATCGTTCGACCAGGTTCAGGTCGACGTTGCGCCAGGAACCCTTGGCGTCCTTGAACCGCTGCACCCCCGCGTGCGCCTGCGTCGTGAAGGACCCATCCGGGTTCACCCACGTCGTCGAGAACTCATCCCGCAGTTCTTCAACCTCAACCCGGGCACCCTGCGCCCGCGCCGACACTGCAGCCGAAACCGCATCCGCGGCCGAGGTCACCGGCTTCGGCTTCACCGCGGCAGTGACGACCTCCACCTGCGGCGGGGCCGCCTGCGCCATCGTCGGCACCAACACCGCCGCCGCAACAACCCCGACCACCCGCCCCAGCAATCGAGCCGACGCACCATCAAAGAACCAGTGATAACCCCGCGACGACTCCACAACTACCCCTCAACCCAACCGACAAGGACGAGGGCCCGAGGGCCCGAGGGCCCGAGGGGAAACAATGGCGCCCCACGGCCACACCCGCACGCCGAAACCGCCCCGTTACCAAAACGTGACTCTTGGCGCAGGTCCAACTCCGAGGTCACCGACTTGGGGCGCGGCGCCGGAGCGACGGGCGTAGCCCGGCACCCGGTCGTCATCACCCGCACTTTGGGCGCCCAGATCAGCCCCAGTTACGTCGAGCCGCGCTCGACGAGCCGGGTCGGCAGCACGGTCTGCGCCGGCGGGTGCTCCCCCGCCAGCCGGGCGAGCAGCAGGTCGGCCATCACGCGCCCCATCTCCTCGACGGGCTGGTGCACGCTCGTCAGCCCGGGGTCGGTGTGACGGCACACCGGCGAGTCGTCGAACCCGACGACGGCGACGTCTCCCGGCACGCTGAGGCCCGCCCCACGAAGGACGCGAAGCGCACCCATCGCCATGAGGTCGGACGCCGCGAACACGGCATCCGGGGTGGGTCCGGTGAGGAGCACCTGGCGCATCGCGACCTCGCCACTGGCCTCGCTGTAGTCGCCCGGTTCGACGATGAGGGTGTCTGCTGGCAGGCCCGCAGCGGCCACGGCATCGCGGGCGCCCTCGAGACGGTCCAGGCCCGACGCCATGTCCCGCGGCCCGGTGAGCACGGCGATCCGCCGTCGCCCCCGTGCGAGCAGGTGCTCGACGGCGGAGAAGCCCCCCGAGCGGTTGTCGACGTCGACGACGCACGCGGGCTGGATGCCGGGCACGCGGCCCCCGCAGACCGTCGGCACCCCGCGCGACTCGACAACGGTCGGCAGGTCCTCGGGGCCGTGCAGCGACAGCAGGAGCACCCCGTCGACGTACTGGTCGGTGAGGTAGTCGGCCACCCGCCCCCGCTCGCGCTGGCTGCCGGCCATCGTGAGCACGAGCTGGTAGGGCGACTGCGCGATCCGCTCGCCGATGCCACGCACGGCCGCCGCGAAGTAGGGCTCCCCGAAGATGCGGTCTCCCGTCTCGGAGACGACGAGGGCGACGATGTCGGTGCGCCGGGTGACCAGCGAGCGCGCGGCCCGGTTGGGCACGTAGCCCAGCTCGTCGACGGCCCGGTTGACGGCCTCTCGCGTAGGGGCCGAGACGTGCGGCGAGCCGTTGACCACCCGGGATGCCGTGCCACGCCCCACGCCGGCGAGGCGAGCGACCTCCTCGATGGTGGGGGGCCGCCTGGCTCCCGTGCCGGTGCCGGGTTCCCGGACGGCCCCGGCACGGGTGCCAGACGGCTCGGGACGGGCGGAGCGAGCCTTGGGCCCGGCCTCCGTGTGCTCCGTGGGAGCGCTCCCATCCACCACGCACCATTGTGGTCACAGCCAGGGGTCGGGCGTCCAGTGATTGCCGCGCGTCGTGTCCCAACCGTGACCCGCAGCCATCCGGGCCGGACCTGGGTCGCCGCACCGGATGGAGGTGATCCCGCACGCCCCCCCCCGCCGCCGGACGCGAAGTTCTCCGCCGTCACTGGGACGGCGGAGATGTTCCGGGGGGCGAGGCAGAAGTTCCGGCAGGGACCTTCGCCTGCAGCCGGGCCTCAGCAGTCGACCCCGCGCGCGCCCGGCGGAGTGGAGGTGTTAACGCGCGGATCTGCGATCGATAACACCTCGACCGCGCGCAGCCCCGCCGGAGTCGAGCCCCAGGTGCACGCTTACCCGAGCGGTATCACCTCGACCGCGCGCAGCCCCGCCGGAGTCGGAGATCAGCCGGTGACGACCTCGCCGCCGGCGCTCTGCCAGGCGCCGATCCCGCCACCGAGGTGGTAGGCGCCGGTCATCCCGACCGCGGCCATCTCGGCGAGCGCGCTGGCCGAGCGGTTGCCCGACCGGCAGTACACGGCGTACGGCGCGCTGGGGTCGAGGGCCGAGACCTGGGCGGCGAAGTCGGGCGACGCGATGTCGATGTTGACGGCTCCCGGCAGGTGGCCCTCGGCGAACTCGGCAGCGGTGCGAACGTCGATGATCGTCGTGCCGGGCAGCTTCAGCGCCGCCGCGAAGCCCGCTGCGTCGAGCTCGGCGCCACTGGCCGGGGCGCTGGCGGCGGTCGGGCCGGCCGTGACCGACGCCTCGGATCCCGCGTCGCTCGAGCAGCCGGCGAGCGCGATGGACGCCACCGCGAGCACCGACACGAGGAGGGGGCGGCCGGTGCGGCCGGAGGAGCGGCCGGCCCGAGAGGCACGGGCGGGGCGGCGGCCTCGCAGGACGTGGCTGGCGGAGACTGGCAGGTGGGTCACGAAGGGCTCCAGGGGTCGGGGTTGAACGGGTGGCTTGCTCCACGGAAATATACCCCCTAGGGTATCTGTTGAGCACATCGACCACACTCCACTCGTAGCCATCCCTGGAGGATTGCGTGATCTTCACCCAGTACTACCTCGACTGCCTCTCCCAGGCTTCCTACCTCGTGGCCGACGAGTCCACCGGCCAGGCCGTCGTCGTCGACCCCCGACGTGACGTCGCCGAGTACCTCGACGACGCGCGCGCCAAGGGCCTGTCCATCATCGGGGTCATCAACACCCACTTCCACGCCGACTTCGTCTCCGGCCACCTCGAGCTCGCCCGAGAGACCGGTGCGTGGATCGGCTACGGCGAGGCCGCCGCGGCCGACTTCCCGGTGCGCCACCTCGCCGACGGCGAGCGCATCTCCCTCGGCGACGTGACCCTGGAGATCATGGCCACCCCCGGCCACACCCCCGAGTCGATCTCGGTCCTGGTCTACGAACACGCCGACGACGAGGTGGCCTACGGCGTCCTCACCGGCGACGCACTCTTCATCG
>NZ_DAORSO010000100.1:0-4122 GCF_035443565.1 Ornithinibacter sp.
GTGCGCAAGGGGGGATTTGAACCCCCACGCCCTTTCGGACACTGGCACCTGAAGCCAGCGCGTCTGCCGTTCCGCCACTTGCGCGTGGTGCTCATGCGAGCAGACACAGTGTGCCCGATGAAGGGCCGATGCTCCAAAGCGGCCCCGCCATTGACGGCCCAACCACGCCCGGGTCCGCCCGTGCGCCGAGGCGACAGGAGGGCCAAGAGCGCGCTCAGCCGCGCGATCGGCCCCCCGCTGAACGGTTGCCCCGAGACCGCAGCCGCACCCCGGGCAGCCCGGGCGCCGGGATCCGCGACACCTCACCGACATAACCCTGCACCGACCCGAAGCGCCCCACGGATGCCCCCGGCACGCCCGACGCCTCCCACTCCTCGCGGGCCGCCACGACCTCGTCGTGCGAGCGCCCGATGAAGTTCCACCACATGACGACCTCCTCGGCGAACGGCTCGCCCCCGAGCACCACCACCCGCGCGCCGTCCGAACCAGCCTCCAGCGCAAGGGAACCCGGATGCCGTGGCGCACCCCCGGCATCCGACTCACCGACCCGCCCAGAACCGCCACCACAGTCGCTTGCCTCGACCACCCCGAGCTCACCGCGCGCCAGGCGCTGCCCCTCGAACACCACCGAGCCAGAGTCGACGAGCACCCCCAGCTCGAACCCGGCATCCACCGGCACGTCCACGACGGCACCGGGCTCCAGCGCGACCTCCGCCCCGACCAGCGGCGTCTCCACCAAAACGGGCGACGTCGACCCGAACAGCGACCCCACGAACACCGACGCCGAAACCCCCGGCGCCACCGAAACCACAGCAGGCACGTGGTGCTCGAAGCGCGGCTCGCACCCGGCCGACTCCGCCGGAAGCACCACCCACAGCTGCACCCCGTGCAAAACAGCCGTCCCAGCCGTCGACACCTCCGAGTGCGAGATGCCGCGCCCGGCCGTCATGAGGTTGACCTCCCCCGGGCGCACGGTCGCGACCGTCCCGAGCGAGTCGCGGTGCTCGACCTCACCGGTGAACAGCCACGACACCGTCGCCAGTCCGCAGTGCGGGTGCGGCGCGACGTCCATGCCCCCGGTCACCTCGACGTCATCGGGCCCGTAGTGGTCGACGAAGCACCAGGCGCCGACGAACGAGCGCTCCCTGGCGGGCAGCGTGCGCCGCACCGTCATCGACCGCAGCCCCCCGAGGGGCACCTCGCGGGGCACGATCACCTGCACGCCGTCGTTCATCCGTCCACGGTACGGGGCCGCGCTGTCGGAGATCTCCCAGCCGTGACGGATAGGCTGACAAATCGACCGTCCCCAAAACCGTGCAGGAGGTGCTCCGTGGGTCTGTTCGATCGACTCGAGGCCGGCATCGAGCGCGCCGTGCAGGGCACGTTCGCAAAGCACCTGCGCTCGGCCGTGCACCCGGTCGAGATCGCCAGCACGATCCGCCGCGCCATGGACGACCGCGCCGTGAGCAGCTCGGGCCGGGCCATCGTGCCGAACGTCTTCACGGTCGAGCTCTCCCCCGGCGACTACGACCGGCTGCACCCCGACCTGGCCGACGTCGAGATGGATCTCGTCGCCGCCGCCGAGGAGCACTGCGAGGGGCAGCGCTACCAGCCCGCCGGCCCGTTCGACATCATCTTCGAGGAGCACGACGACCTCGAGACCGGGGTCTTCCGCATCCGCCCGTCCAAGGCGTCGCGCCCCCGGGCGACCGGCACCACCGGCTCGGAGCGCGCGGTGCACCGGCCGAGCACGCCGGATGCCGCTGGCCCACCTCCCGCTCACGTCGCGCCGCGCGCCGCGGTCCCGCCCCCGGCGGCTCCGCCTGCACCCGCTGCGCCGGTCGCTCGCGCACCGCGGGCACCCGTCGCCCGCGAGCCCGAACCCACTCCGGCACCGCCGGTCGCCGCGGCTCCGCGGCGGGTCAACCCGGCCGACCGCCCCTGGCTCGACGTCGACGGCGAGCGCTACCCGCTCATGGGGGCCATCACGATCCTCGGCCGTGACGACGTCGCCGACATCATCCTCGACGACCCGGGCATCTCCCGCCGGCACAGCGAGCTTCGCGTCACGACCGACGGCCCGCGCTTCGTGACGACGATCCGCGACCTCGGCTCGACGAACGGCACCTACGTCAACGGCGAGCGCATCACGAGCGAACACCTCCAGGACGGCGACCGCATCACCGTGGGCCGCACGTCGATCACGTTCCGTGGTGGGCGGAGGTGACGTCGGCGTGCTGAGCGAGCTGACCATCACCCTCATGCGGCTCGGCCTGCTCGTGCTGCTGTGGTTCTTCGTGTTCGCCATCGTCGGCGTCCTGCGCGGTGACCTGTACGGCACGCGCGTCGGCCGGCGCTCCTCGGGCAGGGCCAAGGCCGCGAAGCCGGCCAAGCCCGCACCCGTTGCGGTGGCGGCCGGCCCTGCAGCCGGGGGCGCGGTCGTCCCAGCACCGGCCCCGGCCCCCGCTCGAGGCGGGCGCTTCGGCCGTCGCGGTGGCGGCAAGGGCCCGACCCGGCTCACGGTGACGGCCGGGCAGCTCGCCGGCACGACCCTGCCGCTGCGCCCAGCCGGCACCCTCATCGGTCGCAGCCCCGAGTGCGCCCTCGTGCTCGACGACGACTACGTCTCGGGCCGCCACGCCCGCATCTTCCAGGCCGACGACGGCACGTGGCAGGTCGAGGACCTCCGCTCGACCAACGGCACGTTCCTCGGCGCGAACCGCCTGACCGAGCCGCGCGAGGTCGCCGTCGGCAGCGTGCTGCGGATCGGCCAGACCGTCGTCGAACTGCAGAGGTGACGGATGCCGTTCGCCTTCCACTACGCCGCCCGCTCGGACGTCGGCATGGTCCGGTCCAACAACGAGGACTCCGCCTACGCCGGGCCGCACCTGCTCGCCCTCGCCGACGGCATGGGCGGTCACGCGGGCGGTGACGTCGCGAGCTCGACGGTGATCGCCGGGCTGGTCTCCCTCGACGACGAGGCCCTCAGCGGGCGCGACCTCAGTGAGGCCCTGCTGGCCCGCATCCTGTCCGCGAACGCCGACATCGGCAACGAGGTGCGCTCCGAGCCGCGCCTGGACGGCATGGGCACCACCCTCATCGCGATGCTGCGCTCGGGCGACAAGATCGTCCTGGCCCACATCGGTGACTCGCGAGCCTTCATGGTGCGCGATGGGGTCGTCACCCAGGTCACCAAGGACCACTCCTTCGTGCAGACCCTCGTCGACGAGGGGCGGATCACCGCCGAGGAGGCCCAGACCCACCCGCAGCGCTCGCTCGTGACCCGGGTGCTGACCGGGTCCGTCGACGACGAGCCCGACCTCGTCGTGCGTCAGGGCCGCATCGGCGACCGCTACCTGCTGGCCTCCGACGGCCTCACCGACTACGTCGCCCGCGACACCATCCACGAGGTGCTGACGGCGCCCGGGAGCCCGGCTGACTGCGCCGACCGGCTCGTGGCCCTCGCCCTGCGCGCCGGCGCCCCGGACAACGTGACGGTGATCGTCAGCGACATCGTCGACGGCACCACCGACTCGGCGCCCCCGACCCAGCCGCAGGTCGTCGGCGCGGCAGCGGTGCGCGAGAAGGGCACCCGGCCGATGCCGACGACGCCCGCCGCGAAGGCGGCGGCGCTGACCCAGGAGGCGACGCGAGCGGCATCCGGAAGCGGTGGCGAGCCCGACGCCGGGGGTGACGGTGTCACCCTCGCCGAGGAGGGTCCGCGCTCGCGCGGGGGCACCGTCCTGCGGCTGCTGGCCCTGGTGGTCGTGTCGGCGGTCGTGCTCGCGGGCGGGTCGTATGCCGCGTACGCCTGGTCCCAGCAGCAGTACCACCTCAGCGGGAACGACGGCGTCGTCACGGTCTACCAAGGGGTGAACCAGACGCTGGGGCCGATCTCGTTGTCGCGCCCCCTCTACACGACGACCATCGCGGTCGACGACCTGCCTCCCTCGTACCAGAGCAGCCTCGAGCAGGGCATCGACGTCGACGACCGCGCCGCTGCCGACGCCCGGGTCGAGGATCTGCGCCTGCAGGCCACGGCCTGCCGGTGGGCCCGCCTGAACGGCGAGGAGTGCCGCACGGTGCCGTCGACGTGGACGCCGCCGAGCCCCACACCGACCC
>NZ_DAORSO010000100.1:4222-8863 GCF_035443565.1 Ornithinibacter sp.
TCGCGGGGCCCGTCGCCCACCGGCAGCCCGGTGACCGCATGAGTGTCGTCTCGTCGTACACCCCGAGGCGAGGTCGCAACGTCGAGCTCGTGCTCCTCATCGCGGCCGTCGCGATCGTGCTGCTCGCCTACGTCAACGTCGGTGTGGCGACGTCGGAGTCGATGCCGCCGGGCACGATGGCCCTCGCCGGTGGCTACCTCGCGATGGCCGTCGGTTTCCACCTCGTGCTGCGCTGGCGCGCGTCCTACGCCGACCCGCTCATGCTGCCGATCATCACCCTGCTCAACGGGCTCGGGCTGGTGATGATCCACCGCATCGACCTCGCCAACGGCACGTCGATCTCCGACGGGGTGGCCCTGCGCCAGCTCATGTGGACCGGTGTCGCCGTCGTCATCGCCGCCGCCGTGCTCGTCGTGCTGCGCGACCACCGGGTGCTGCGCCGCTACACCTACCTCGCGGGCGTGGTCGGTTTCGTCCTGCTCCTGCTGCCGCTCATGCCCGTCATCGGCACGTCGATCTACGGCGCCCGGATCTGGATCCGCATCGGCTCGATGTCCTTCCAGCCCGGCGAGATCGCCAAGATCGCGCTGGCCATCTTCTTCGCCGGCTACCTCGTCCAGACCCGCGACGCCCTCTCGGTCGCGGGGCGCAAGGTGCTCGGGCTGACCCTGCCGCGCGCCCGCGACCTCGGACCGATCCTCATCGCCTGGCTCGCCAGCCTCGCCGTCCTGGTGTTCGAGCGCGACCTCGGTTCCTCGCTGCTGTTCTTCGGCCTGTTCGTCGCGATGCTGTACGTCGCGACCGAGCGGGTGTCCTGGATCGCCATCGGCCTCACCCTGTTCGGCGCCGGCGCCTACGTCGCGTACCTGATGTTCGGGCACGTCCAGACCCGCGTGCTGCTGTGGCTCGACACCTTCAGCCCCGAGGCCCTGCAGGCCTCGGACCAGCTGGCCAAGGGGCTCATGGGCATGGCCGCCGGGGGGATGTTCGGCACGGGTCTGGGGCGGGGGCGTCCCGACCTGACGTACTTCGCCGAGTCCGACTTCATCATCCCGAGCTTCGGTGAGGAGATCGGGCTCGTCGGGCTGTTCGCCCTGCTCATGCTCTACGTCCTGCTCGTCCAGCGCGGGTTGCGCACCTCGCTCGGCACCCGCGACGGCTTCGGCAAGCTGCTCGCCGCCGGCCTGTCGTTCTCGCTCGCGCTCCAGTGCTTCGTCGTCGTCGGCGGCGTGACCCGGGTCATCCCCCTCACCGGCCTGACCATGCCGTTCCTGTCCTCGGGCGGGTCCTCGCTGCTGGCCAACTGGACCCTCGTCGCCATCCTGCTGCGCATCTCCGACCACGCCCGCCGCCCCATGCCGGAGATCAACGTCCCGCACGAGGTCGGCCAGGCCCACACCGAGGTGGTGAGGATGCCGTGAACGCGCCCGTGCGTCGCCTCTCGATCGTCGTCGCGATCCTCTTCGCGTCGCTGCTCGTCTCGACGACCCTCATCCAGTACGTCTTCGCCGCCGACCTGAACGCCCGGCCGGACAACCGGCGAACGCTGTTGTCGACGTATGCCCGCGAGCGCGGCTCGATCCTCGTCGGCCAGACGGCCGTGGCGACGTCGGTGCCCGTCGACGACCAGTTCAAGTTCCAGCGCGAGTACTCCGACGGCGCGCTCTACGCCCACGTCACCGGCTTCTACTCCTTCTACGGTGCCTCCGGTGGGCTCGAGCAGGCCGAGAACGCCTACCTGTCCGGGTCGAGCGACAAGCTGTTCTACCGCCGGGTCTCCGACCTGTTCACCGGCCGCCGCCCGCAGGGCGCGACCCTGGAGACGACGCTCGACCCCGCGGTCCAGCGCGCGGCAGTGAAGGCGATGACCGGCATCCGAGGTGCTGCCGTCGCCCTCGACCCGAAGACCGGCGCGATCCTCGCGATGGTGAGCCAGCCGACGTTCGACCCCAACGACCTGGCCGGGCACGACCTCAGCGCGCTCGACGAGAACTACAAGAAGCTCAACACCGACCCGCAGCGCCCGCTGGTCAACCGCAGCATCAACGGCGACCTCTACCCGCCCGGGTCGATCTTCAAGGTGATCACCGCCGCGGCAGCCCTGTCGTCGGGGGAGTACACCGAGGACAGCATGCTGCCCGGGCCCGCCGTGCTGGAGCTGCCCGGCACCACGGCGAGCCTGCCGAACATGTTCCCGGGGGCCTGCGGCGCCAACGACCAGGTGTCCTTCACCCGGGCGATGGCGATCTCGTGCAACACCGCCTTCGCCTCGGTCGGCATGGACATCGGCGCCGACGCGCTGCGGGCCCAGGCCGAGAAGTTCGGCTTCGGCGACTCCCTGAGCGTGCCCATGCGCGTCACCCCGAGCACGATCCCCGCCGAACTGAACATGCCCCAGCTCGCGCAGTCCTCGATCGGCCAGTTCGACGTGCGGGTCACCCCGCTGCAGATGGCGATGGTCGCGGCCGGGGTCGCCAACGACGGCGCCGTCATGAAGCCCTACCTCGTGCAGTCGGTCATCGGGTCCGACCTGTCCGTGATCGAGACCACCGATCCGCAGGAGCTGTCGCAGGCGGTGACCCCCGATGTTGCGGCACAGTTGACCCGGATGATGGAGGCCGTCGTCACCGACGGTTCGGGGACGCGAGCCCAGATCGACGGCGTGGCGGTCGCGGGCAAGTCGGGGACGGCTCAGCACGGTGAGGGCCGCAAGCCCCACGCCTGGTTCATCTCCTTCGCCCCGGCGGACGACCCGCAGATCGCGGTCGCCGTCATCGCGGAGGACGGGGGTGTCGCCGGCAGCGAAATCGGCGGCGGCCGCGTGGCCGCACCGATCGCCCGCCAGATGATGGAAGCACGGCTGAAGTGATGGAATCGACGAGGAGCGCACGGCATGGCTGAGGTCCCCAAGTTGCTCGGTGGCCGCTACGAGGTGGACACCCTGCTCGGACGTGGCGGGATGGCCGAGGTCCACCTCGGCTACGACACCCGGCTCGGTCGCCAGGTCGCCATCAAGATGCTGCGCAACGAGCTCGCGCGCGACCACACGTTCCTCACCCGCTTCCGCCGCGAGGCCCAGTCAGCCGCCGGGCTCAACCACGCGTCCATCGTCGCCGTCTACGACCACGGCGAGGACACCGTCACCGAGAGTGGCGGGGCCGAGGTGCGGGTGCCGTACATCATCATGGAGTTCGTCGACGGCAAGACGCTGCGCGAGGTCATCACCGAGCGGGGGACGCTGGAGCCGACCGAGGCGATGCGGATCACCGAGGGAGTCCTCGACGCCCTCGCCTACAGCCACCGCAACGGCATCGTGCACCGCGACATCAAGCCGGCCAACGTCATGATCGGGGCGGACGGCACCATCAAGGTGATGGACTTCGGCATCGCCCGGGCCCTCGCCGACGCCAACGCCACGATGACGCAGACCCAGTCGGTCGTCGGCACGGCCCAGTACCTCTCGCCCGAGCAGGCCCAGGGGCAGGCGGTCGACGAACGATCGGACCTGTACTCGGCAGGGTGCATGCTCTTCGAGCTGCTGACCGGCCGCGCGCCGTTCATGGGCGACAGCATGGTCTCGATCGCCTACCAGCACGTCGGGGAGCAGCCGCTGCCGCCGTCGCGCTTCGCCCCGAACATCCCCGAGGACCTCGACGCAGTGGTCATGCACGCCCTGGCCAAGCCCCGCGACGCCCGCTACCAGAGTGCCGGTGAGTTCCGCAGCGACCTTCAGGCGGTGCGCCTCGGCCGCCCGATCAGTGCCGCGGCCCGAGCCACGGCGGTGGCCCTGGCCAGCGGTGCCGGTGCGGCGGCCCTCACCGCTGACGCCACCGAGGCGCTGCCGGCCATCACGTCCGAGCAGACCCAGGTGCTGTCACCCGGGGCCGTGCCGCCGGAGGTCCCGGTCGGCACGAACACCGAGACCTTCCCGGCCCTGGCCGACGACACGCAGGAGAAGCGGAAGAAGAGCGGCTGGGTGGTGTTGGCGATCTTCGCGGTCGCAGCGCTGGCGGCGCTCGCATTCGGCCTCTCGTCGTACTTCGGCGAGGAGGAGGTGCCGCAGGTGACGGTGCCGACCGTCGTCAACAAGCCGGAGCAGACGGCCATCGCCGAGCTGGCGCGAGCCGGGCTCGAGGACGACGTCATCCGCCAGGCCAGCGACACGGTGCCGGCTGACGTCGTGATCAGTCAGACGCCCCAGGGTGGGACCGAGGTCGATCGCGGCAGCACCGTGCGCCTCGTCGTGTCCTCCGGCCCGACGGCGATCACCGTGCCCGACCTCGCCGGCAAGACCGCTGACGAGGCCCGACAGCTGCTCGGCGACCTCGGCCTGACCCTCGGCACCGTCACCGACGTGGACGACCCGAAGACCCCGCAGGGGCAGATCATCGACTCCAACCCGGCAGTCGGCGCCTCGGTGAGCCCCGGGTCGTCGATCAGCGTGCGGGTCGGAACCGGCCAGGTCGTCGTCCCCAACGTCGTCGGCAAGCCGTTGAGCGAGGCCCAGCAGCTGCTCTCGAACGTCGGCCTGACTCCCGAGACGTCGTTCCGGGCCAGCTCGGAGGTTCCGGAGAACCGGGTGCTCGAGCAGGATCCGCCGAGCGGCAAGATCGAGATCGGTGGCACGGTGCGGATCATCGT
>NZ_DAORSO010000101.1:0-8735 GCF_035443565.1 Ornithinibacter sp.
CTCGTCGCGCAGACCTCCCGCACCCGGGGGGTCTTTTGCTTGTCGGGAGCGTCGCGGGCGCGGCGTGACCGGGGAGCGAAGGTCGTCCGCCCCCACCCCCGGGCGGCACGACAGCAGAGCTGGCCCGAGAATGGACACGAGCAGCACACGTCATCGCCCCGGCCCGCAGGGCCGGGGCACACGACGCCGGGTGAACCGGCAGACCGATCCGGGTGAAGCAGCGCATGAGCGACCTCCACGTCTACGACACGACGCTGCGCGACGGCGCCCAGCAGGAGGGGCTCAACCTCTCCGTGGCCGACAAGCTCGCCATCGCCTCGCACCTCGACGAGCTGGGCGTCGGCTACATCGAGGGTGGGTGGCCCGGAGCAAACCCCAAGGACACCGAGTTCTTCGCCCGCGCGGCCCAGGACCTCACCCTGCGCAACGCGACGCTCGCGGCGTTCGGGGCCACCCGCCGGGCCGGTGGCCGCGCCGAGACCGACCCGTTGGTGCGGGCCCTGCTCGACAGCCAGGCGCAGGTCGTCACCCTGGTCGCCAAGTCGCACACCGGCCACGTCGAGCGCGCCCTGCGCACCACCCTCGCCGAGAACCTGGAGATGATCCGCGACACAGTCTCCTTCCTGCGGGCCGAGGGTCGTCGGGTCTTCCTGGACGCCGAACACTTCTTCGACGGCTACGCGACCGACCGCGACTACGCCCTCGAGGCGGTACGGGTCGCCGCCGAGTCCGGCGCGGAGGTGATCGCCCTGTGCGACACCAACGGCGGGATGCTGCCCGACCAGGTCGCTGAAATCGTGCGCGACGTCGTGGTCAGCACCGGCGCCCGGATCGGCATCCACTGCCACAACGACACCGGTTGCGCCGTCGCCAACTCGATGGCCGCTGTCGAGGCGGGTGCCACGCACGTGCAGGGCACCGTCAACGGGTACGGCGAGCGCACGGGCAACGCCGACCTGCTCACCGTCGTCGCCAACCTCCAGCTCAAGAAGGGCTTCGAGCTGCTCGAACCGCACCGGCTGCAGGAGTCGACCCGCATCGCGCACGCCATCGCCGAGGTGACCAACGTGCCGGCCTACTCCCGCCAGCCCTACGTCGGCTCGAGCGCCTTCGCGCACAAGGCCGGCCTGCACGCGAGCGCCATCAAGATCGACCCGGACCTCTACCAGCACATGGACCCCAAGCACGTGGGCAACGACATGCGAATGCTGGTGTCCGACATGGCTGGTCGCGCCTCGATCGAGCTGAAGTCGCGCGAGCTGGGTTTCGACCTCGACCCCACGAACGAGGTGGATGCCGCCACCCTCGCCAGGGTGCTTCGCGCCGTCAAGGACAAGGAGCTGCGCGGCTACACCTTCGACGCGGCCGACGCGAGCTTCGAGCTGCTGCTGCGCCGTGAGGTCGACGGCGCCCTTCCCGCCTTCTTCGAGGTCGAGTCCTGGCGCGTCATCACCGACGCACGCGGGGAGGACGACGCGCTCTCCGAGGCGACGGTGAAGCTGAGCGCCGCCGGTGAGCGGGTCGTCCAGACCGGCGAGGGCAACGGTCCGGTCAACGCCCTCGACCACGCGCTGCGTGCGGCCCTGGCCGCTGCCTACCCGGAGATCGGCCACCTCGAGCTCATCGACTACAAGGTGCGCATCCTCGATGCCGCCCACGGCACGGATGCCGTGACGCGGGTGCTCATCGAGACCTCCGACGGCACCACCTCGTGGATGACCATCGGGGTCGCCGCGAACATCCTCGAGGCGTCGTGGGATGCCCTCGTGGAGTCGGTGACCTACGGGCTGGTGCGCGCCGGCGTCGCCCCCCGCTGACCCGCTTCCCCGCGGGAAGCCTGAACGGCATCGAGGACGGCCAGGAGGCCCACCGAGCAGGCCGCCCTCAAGACGCTGTACCTGGTCACCCGCGGGATGGACCCCAAGGGCACCGGGCAGGCACGATGGACCATGCGGTGGAAGCCCGCCCTGAACGCGTTCGCCGTCACCTTCGCCGACCGCATGCCGGCCGCCGAGAACCTCTAGCAACATGAACGCCAGATACACCGTTAATCGGACAGTCCCTTGGGATCAACTGGCTGCGGTGTCTTTCGCCATGCTCGCCGCGCTGGCGTCACAGCGTTCCGGCGTTCCGGCGAGAGCGCCCCTGTCACTGCGGGGTGACAGGGGCGCTTGTCCTCACATCAGGACGTGTCGTCGCGCTGAAACAGGGCTACAGGTCCCTGTGATGGGTCACTGACCGGTTGGACGACGGAGACCAGCGCCCCGTTGGTGACCGCGACTGTGACTGATGAGCGGTCCCCAAAGAAGGTTGCACCGGCCGTTAGTTGTTCACCGAAGCTGACGATCTGGAGCTGAGGTCGATCGAAGGGACGTGGGACGGGATCCGCGCGCTCGACGGCTGCGGAGATGACGTCGGGGAGATCGGTTGATGGCATCTCCTCGAGGTGCATGCCGAGAACTGTCATGGACCCCACGACGGTGAGTGTGGTCCAAGTGGTGTTCTGAATCGCATCGTCGGTAAGGACGTGAGTCACAACGGCCCAGGTTGCTCCGTCCGAGGTGGCGAACTGGATGCCGAAGTCGCTGGTGGAGTGGTCGTTGGTCCAAGTGGGAGCCGGAGCAGCGACTGGCCACCAGCGGTCCAGGGTCAGTACGCCTTCGAGCATAGTTTGACGATAGTCGACAGGTTGGAGCTGTTACACACGTCGTACCCGCGGAACCGGGCGTGGGCGGTGGCGTTGGACCAAAGGGCGGAGATCGACATCATCGGGTAGACGCGGTTGTTCGCCGCGCCGAAGGCCTGGCTGACCGTATTTCCCGGGTCGAATACGCCCGACTTCGAGTGTCCGGCGCCGCCGCCGGCACACAGGGTGTCTGTCTGCAGCGGCTTGTTGACACCGCAGTAGAGGCTGTAGCTGAAGCTGGCGCTAGCGGGACCGAACTTCTTGGTGATGATGGGCGTCATGGTCCATGTGCGGCCTCCGCTGAGCGTCTGCTTGAGGATGACTTCGTAGCGGTCGACGACCTTGCAAGTGCGTGGTGTACCAGAGCAGTAGACGCGCTCGAGGGCCCAGTAGGCGGACTGGTAGATGTAGTCGGACTTCTTCGCCCCGCCGTTGTAGCGGAAGTTCTCGGGCACCGATGCATTGACCGCAAATGCCTCCGTCATCGTGGAGGTGTCGTACTCCGAGAAGTTCTCAGGGGCGGGCCCAGCGTTGATGCCTTCGTCCTGCATCTGGAACGCTGTCCAGGTTTGTCCTTCGTAGTGGTCTTGGTCCGTGACGATGACCGTGTAGTAGCCGTTGTCCACAGCCACGGCTGTCGTAGGCGATGCGCCGATGAGCGCTCCGACGGCCAAGGTGACACCTAATCCCAGGGCTGCGATGCGTCGACGACGTGGGGTGTTGCTCATGGGTTCGTTCCCTCCCGTGTCCCCAGCGCCGTTGCCGAGGTTGCTGGGACTGTACTCTGCACTTCCGTCCTCGGCGAGTTCAACGGGTCGTTGCAACACCGGTCTGTGTGAGCGAGCGTAGTTGCTCTTCGAAGACCTCTGCTGGGGTTCGCCAGCCGAGGATCTTGCGGGGCCGGTTGTTGAGCGCGTGAGCGACGGCCTCAAGGTCTTCGGCGGACCACCGTGACAGGTCGGTGCCCTTGGGGAAGTACTGACGCAGCAGGCCGTTGGTGTTCTCGTTCGTGATGCGCTGCCACGGTGTGTGGGGGTCGGCGAAGAACACCTGCGTTCCGGTTTCCAGCGCGAACAGGGCGTGGTCCGACAGTTCCTTGCCGCGGTCCCAGGTCAGGGTCTTGCGCAACTGCTCAGGCAGTTTCGTCATCGACGCTGTCAGGGCGGCGTTCATCGCGACGGCCCCGTAGCCGCCCAGAGACGGCCCGTTCTTCACGGCCGGCTGCTCACCCCAGCCCTGCATCCGCGGCAGGTGCACCAGGAGCGTGGCGCGGCTGCTGCGCTCGACGAGCGTGCCGATCGCCGACCGGCCTGTCCCGAGGATCAGGTCGCCCTCCCAATGCCCAAGGATGGCGCGGTCCTCAGCCTCAGCGGGACGCTCGCTCAGGACGACTTCGGCGGTCACGTGACCCTGCGGCTTGTTCTGTGATCGGGCTCGCGGCTCTCGCAGCGCCCGGCCTGTGCGCAGACAGGTGACCAGCTCACGCTTGAGCGCACCACGGCCTTGGATGAACAGCGACTGGTAGATCGCCTCGTGGCTGATCCGCATGGACTCATCATCGGGGAAGTCGACCTTCAACCGGTGCGCGATCTGCTCGGGGCTCCACGCCGCCGGCCCCGGTCAGATCAGCCTCTCGCCAGCCAGCATCCTCGGTGCAACGCCTCCTGAACGGCTCGTCCTCCCCTCGCCCAACGGCTCTGCGATCTGTGCGGAACTGGAGGCCGGTGGAGTAGTGGTCGTGGCGGCCTCGCTGCGCAATGCCGGGGCGGTTGGTCGCTGGCTGAGCGGGCAGCAGGCGGCCGTCGGGATCGTCGCCGCAGGGGAGAGGTGGCCCGACGACGGCTCGCTGCGGCCTGCGGTCGAGGACCTGTGGGGCGCCGGCGCCGTGGTCGAGGCGCTGGTCACGCACGGCCCCACGACGACGGTGAGCCCGGAGGCGGAGGCCGCGCGAACGGCATCCGGTGTCGTTCGTGCGGACCTGCCACGCCAGCTGGCTGCGTGCGCGAGTGGGGTCGAGCTCATCGTCAAGGGCTTCGCGGCGGACGTGGCCATCGCTGCCGAACTGGACGTGTCGGCTGTCGTTCCCGTGCTCACCGACGGCTGGTTCGCCCCAGCCCTGACCGACCGCGGACTCAGGAGCGCTCCGCCGACTCAGGGCCGGATCCGGCCCTGAGTCGGCGAGCTGCTCCTGATTCCGCGGAAGCGGTGGCGGCGTCGAGGACGGCCAGGAGGCGTTGGCGCAGGTCGTTGGACCGCAAGGCGAACCCACGTTGCGCCTCGACGTACGCGGCCTTCCCCTCGGGGGTCTCGATCGGCACCGAGTCGTAGCCGAGGTCGCCCAGGTCGTACGGTGACGCGCGCATGTCGAGCACCCGGATCTCGCGGGCGAGGTCGAACGCATCAGCCACGAGGTCGCTCGGCACGAGCGGTGTCAGCTTGAACGCCCACTTGTAGACGTCCATCCCGGCATGCAGGCACCCGGGTTGCTCCATGGCCACCTGGCTCTCTCGCGTCGGGCGCAGGGCGTTGCGCGGGCTCGCCGACTCGGTGAAGAACCGGTACGCGTCGAAGTGCGAGCACCGGATGCCGTGCGCCTCCACCACCGCATCCGTCCCCGCGCTGCCGAGCCGCAACGGCCACCCGGCATGACGCACGTCGTCAGCGGGGATGCCGTGCACCATCGCCCACTCGTGCAGGCCGAAGCAGCCGAGCTGCGCCGGGCGCGATGCGGTGGCGGACAGCAGACCCCTCACGAATGCGATGGCGGGACCGCGGGCGGCGACGAAGGCGTCGACGTCCAGGCGCACGGCATCCGACTCGGTTCGGTAGTGCGTCCACCGCGCCCGCGGGAGGTGCGCGGCCTCCGCGAGCACGACGCCGGGGCCGGGGTGCCAGCGCCGCAGGCGTGCGGGGGAGTTGGTGTAGTAGCGGAAGAGGAAGTCCTCGACGGGGTGGGTCCGACCGCCAGACCGCCGGTCGCGGTGCGCGGCCGTCGCCGCGTCGATGCGCTCCTCGTGGGCGGCCTCGAGGGCCAGCCACTCCTCGGGGGCCAGCACGCGGGGAGTCACCTCACCACGGTACCGACGCGAAGGTGCCCCGGTGTCAGGTGACCCCGGGGCTCCATCTGGACGGCTCAGTCCTTGGGGTAGGGGCCGTACGCGTTGTCGTACTCGCTGTCGATGACGAAGAAGTAGAGCAGGATGACGATGCCGATGATCGGCACGAGCCCGACGAGCAGCCACCACCCCGAGCGGCCGGTGTCGTGCAGCCGGCGAACGCCGACGGCGAGGTTCGGCAGGAGGAGGGCCAGGCCGGCGATGCTCGCGATCCAGCCTCCTCCGTAGGTCGTGTCGCCGTACGTCAGGCCGGCGGCCCGGTCGATGACCCCGGCGACGACGAAGACGATCGTCACGAACAGGTACCACCACCAGTACTCGCTGCGTCGTGCGCGACCGGAGAAGGTGGCGTACTTGGAGAAGACGGTGCTGACGGCCTGGCCGAACGACATGACGGTGCTCCTGTCCCGACGACGTGCTCGCTATGCCACGGTAGGGACCCGCGCTCCCTCGTGGTGGGACCTCCCGGCGGGCACGTCCGGCCGTGTCGCCGTCGTCGTCGAACCCCGGGAACCTGCGGGGGGCCGCCGCTCGCTGTGGGAGATGATGGTGGCTTCACCCCGCGTCGCCGGGATCCGACCACCCGACCCGACCCGATCCACACCGACGAGGACCTCATGACCCGCTCGACCCTGCCGATCCTTGCTGCGGCGAGCGCGATCGTGCTCGCCCTGTCGGCGTGCAGCGGCGACCCGGCGGAGCCCGCGCCGAGCACGGCTGCGGCGACGTCCGCTGCCCCTGCTCCGTCCCCCACCACCTCGGATGCCGTGGCGCCCGAACGGCTGTACGTCGCCCTCGGCGACTCGCTGGCTGCCGGCTACCAGCCGGGGGGCACCGAGCTGCGGGACACCGCCTACCCGGCACTCGTGGCGAGCCGGCTGGAAGCCGCGGGTGCCGAGCTCGAGGTCGAGAACCTCGGGTGCAGCGGGGAGACGACGACCTCCCTCATCGAGGGTGGCAAGTGCACCTTCGAGGAGGGCAGCCAGCTCGAGCAGGCCGAGGCCGTGTTGGCCGAGCGGGCTGGCGAGGTTGCTCTCGTGACCATCGACATCGGCGGCAACGACCTGCTGCGCTGCGTCCGCGGCGGAGCATCCATCGACACCGCGTGCGTGACCGAGGGCGTGCAGACGGTGGAGAAGAACCTCCCGACGATCCTCGAGCGGCTGCGCACGGCTGCTGGTGCCGACGTCCCGGTGCTCGTGCTCGGCTACTACAACCCGTGGGTGGCCGCCCAGACCCTGGACCAGCCGGTGGCCGGAGTCGAGGAGGCGGCGCAGGCGTACGCCGACCTCAGCGACGGCATCGAGGCAGCCGCGAAGGGCGCCGGGGCGACCTTCGTCGGCCTCGACGAGGCCTTCGCGACCGACGACACGACGCCGACCCAGATCGGCGGCCGCACCGTGCCCGAGAACGCTGCCCGGGTGTGCACGCTGACCAACCTGTGCACCGCGCGCGACATCCACTTCTCCGACGAGGGGGCCGCGACCGTGGCCCGGGTGCTCGCCGAGGCCGCCACGACGGCCGGGGTCACGGCCGCGGGCTGACCCAGGCGGTGGACTCACCCGGAAGCATGCCGTCGACGATCGGCGGCCAACGGGCTCGACGGGGTCATCGACGTGGCCCGCCGGCGGCTCCCGAAGGAGCTCGACCTGCCCGCGGCCGAGATCGTGGCGTCGACGCTCGGTGCCGACGTCGTGGCGATCGGCGCCGTCGACGCGGCGGTCGAGGCCGCCCGAGAGGGTGCGCTCCACATCGCGTAGCGCGCCCCGGCATCCGGCCGAGGTTCCGGCGGCGCGGCCGTAGGCTGCAGCCATGCGCATCGCGAGGTTCACCACGGGCGAGGACCCGGCCTACGGGCTCGTCGACGGGGCAGGGGAGAAGATCGCAGAGATCACCGGCGACCCCCTCTACCAACGCATCGAGCTGACCGGGGCGGTCCACGAGGTCTCGGACGTCCGCCTGCTCGCGCCGGTCATCCCGCGCAGCAAGGTCATCGGCATCGGGAAGAACTACGCCGAGCACGCTCGCGAGATGGGCGGCGAGGCGCCGGCGACCCCGCTGATGTTCCTCGTGCCCAACACGGCCGTCATCGGCCCCGGTGACCCCGTCGTCATGCCCCCGCAGACCAGCGAGGTCGGCTACGAGGGTGAGCTCGCCGTGGTCATCGGCCGGCTGTGCCGGAACGTCGATGCCAGCGACGCGCTCGACTTCGTCTTCGGCTACACCATCGCCAACGACGTCACGGCGCGCGACCTTCAGCGCAGCGACGGCCAGTGGGCCCGGGCCAAGGGCTTCGACACCTTCTGCCCGCTCGGGCCGTGGATCGAGACCGACCTCGACCCGGGTGCCCAACGGATCGTGACGATGCTCGACGGGGCGATCGTCCAGGACGGTCCGACGTCCGACATGGTCCACGACGTCGCGAGCCTGGTCGCCTTCGCGTCCGAGGCGTTCACGTTGCTGCCCGGGGACGTCATCCTCACCGGCACCCCGGCAGGCGTCGGACTCGTGGATGCCGGGCAGCGCGTCGACGTCGACATCGACGGCATCGGGGTGCTGAGCAATCCGTTCGTGCGTCACTAGGCTGTCCCCACCATGACCGAGAGTGAGCAGTTCGTGTCCGAGACCTCCGCCGCAGCACCCGTCGGCGCCCTCACGGGGGCGGTTCGGCTTCGTGTCGCGCCGTCGCCGACGGGTGACCCGCACGTCGGCACGGCCTACATGTCCCTGTTCAACCTGGCGTTCGTTCGCCAGCAGGGGGGCCGCTTCGTCCTGCGCATCGAGGACACCGACCGCACGCGCTTTCGCGCCGACTCCGAGCAGCAGGTGTTCGACACGCTGTCGTGGCTCGGGCTGACCTGGGACGAGGGCCCCGACGTCGGTGGCCCCTTCGAGCCCTATCGCCAGAGCGAGCGCCTCGACACCTACCGGCC
>NZ_DAORSO010000102.1:0-6680 GCF_035443565.1 Ornithinibacter sp.
GTCCAGCGGCAGTCCTCGACCTCGGTCTCGTCGAGCGAGTCCAGCCAGTCCTGCCAGAGCCATTCCTTGTCGAGCCCGGAGTCGATGTGGTCCCAGGGCAGCACCTCGGCCTCCTCGCGCTCGCGCGTGGTGTACCAGGCGACGTCGACCCCGCAGGCCGGCAGCTCGCGCTCGGCGGCGGCCATCCACCGGTCGTACGAGAAGTGCTCGGACCACCCGTCGAAGCGGGCACCGTCACGCCAGACGGCCTCGATGACGCGCCCGACCCGGCGGTCACCGCGCGAGAGCAGCCCCTCGACGATGCCGGGCTTGCCGTCGTGGTAGCGGAAGCCGATGGCCGAGCCGTAGCGGCGGTCGGACCTGATGGCCTGGCGCAGCTTGTCGAGCCGGGCGTCGGTCTCGTCGGCGCCGAGCTGGGCGGCCCACTGGAACGGCGTGTGCGGCTTGGGCACGAACCCGCCGATCGAGACGGTGCAGCGGATGTCACGGCGGCCGCTGACCTCGCGGCCGGTGTCGATGACCCGCTTCGCGAGCTCGGCGATCTGCAGGACGTCCTCGTCGGTCTCGGTCGGCAGCCCGCACATGAAGTAGAGCTTGACCTGTCGCCAGCCGGCGCCGTACGCGGCGGCGACCGTGCGGATGAGGTCGTCCTCGGTGACCATCTTGTTGATGACCTTGCGGATGCGCTCGGAGCCGCCCTCGGGGGCGAAGGTCAGACCGGAGCGTCGCCCGTTGCGGGTCAGCTCGTTCGCCAGGTCGATGTTGAAGGCGTCGACGCGCGTCGACGGCAGCGACAGGCCCGTGTTGGTGCCCTCGTAGCGGTCAGCCAACCCCTTGGCCACGCTCGCGATCTCGGTGTGGTCGGCCGAGCTCAGCGAGAGCAGGCCGACCTCCTCGAAGCCGGTTGCGGCCAGGCCGCGCTCGACCATCTCGCCGATGCCGGTGATGCTGCGCTCGCGCACCGGACGGGTGATCATTCCCGCCTGGCAGAACCGGCACCCGCGGGTGCAGCCACGGAAGATCTCGACCGACATCCGCTCGTGGACCGACTCGGCGAGCGGCACGAGCGGCTGCTTCGGGTAGGGCCACGCGTCGAGGTCCATGACGGTGTGCTTGGCCACCCGCCACGGCACCTGCGGGTAGGCCGGGTTCGGCGCGATCCGCTGGATGCGGCCGTCGGGCAGGTAGCTGACGTCGTAGAACTGCGGCACGTAGACCCCGCCCGTGCGCGCGAGGCGAAGCAGGATCTCCTGGCGACCACCCGGCATCCCCTCGCGCTTCCACGCGCCGACGATGTCGGTGATCGCGAGCACCGCCTCCTCGCCGTCGCCGACCACGGCGGCGTCGATGAAGTCGGCGATCGTCTCGGGGTTGAAGGCGGCGTGGCCGCCCGCGACGACGATCGGGTGGCTCTCGTCGCGATCGGCAGCGTGCAGCGGGATGCCGGCGAGGTCGAGCGCGGTGAGCATGTTCGTGTAGCCGAGCTCGGTGGAGAACGACAGGCCGAACAGGTCGAAGTCGCCGACGGGGCGGTGCGCATCGACGGTGAACTGCGGCACCTGGTGCTCGCGCATCAGGGCCTCGAGATCGGGCCAGACCGCATAGGTGCGCTCGGCGAGGGCGTCAGCCCGCTCGTTGAGCACTTCGTAGAGGATCATGACGCCCTGGTTGGGCACACCGACCTCGTAGGCGTCCGGGTACATCAGGGCCCAGCGCACGGTGTGCTCGCCACCGACGTCCCAGGGCTTGACGGTCGAGTTCAGCTCACCGCCGACGTACTGGATCGGCTTGCTCACCTGCTCGAGGAGTGGCTCGAGGGAGCGGAAGATCGACTGACCGGGCATCCCCCAAGAGTAGGCGGGAGGCGCTACCCGCCCAAACGAGTGGGCAGCAGCCGGGCGTGCGGGGGCACACTGGAGGTGTGAGCGGCGAGCGAGCGGTGGGCGACCCCCTCGGCCCGGCTGCGGTGCGCGACGCCATGGCGGCCCAGCCCCGCGCCGGGTTCCTCCCGCGGGCGGTGCGCCAGCGGGCCGGCTTCGACGGGCCGCTCGACATCGGGCACGGGCAGACCAACAGCCAGCCGCGTACCGTCGCCGCGATGCTCGAGCTGCTCGACGTGCGCCCGGGGCACCGCGTGCTCGACGTCGGCTCCGGATCCGGCTGGACCACCGCGATCCTCGCGCAGCTCGTCGGCCCCGCCGGGTCCGTGCTCGGCCTGGAGCTCGTGGCCGACCTGGTGGAGCAGGGGGCGTCGAACGTCGCGCGGGCCGGGGTGCCGTGGGCGAGGATCCGCGCGGCCGACCCGTCGCGGCTGGGTGCTCCCGACGAGGCGCCGTTCGACCGCATCCTCGTCTCGGCGATGGCCGACACGATGCCCCGAGAGCTCGAGGACCAGCTCGCGGCGGACGGCATCCTCGTGGTCCCCGTGGCGGGTTGGATGCTGCGGGTACGCCGGGATGCCGCCGCGCCCGGTGGCGTTGTCGTGACCAGTCACGGGGCGTACCGCTTCGTCCCCCTGGTCACCCACTGACACCCAGCCGCCGTGCCCACGGCGGCGCAGCGGCCAGGTCGTGGGACGACGGCAGCACCCCGGCTCCGTGCGGAGCCGGGGTGCTGTGACGACGGTCGGGATCAGCCCGTGTAGTGGGCGTCCAGCCGGTCCTTGTACTTGTCGGCCACGACCTTGCGCTTGAGCTTCATGCTCGGCGTGAGCTCACCGGCCTCGATCGTGAGGTCGTTCTCGAGGATCGTGAACTTCTTGATCGTCTCCCACCGGTTGAGCCCGGCGTTGAGCTGGTCGATGTAGCCCTGCACCATCTCGCGGCACGCGTCGGAGCTGACGATCTCGGTGTAGGACTTGCCCTCCATGCCGTTGGCCGCGGCCCAGCCGGCCATCGCGTCAGGGTCCAGGGTCACCAGGGCCGAGACGAAGTTGCGGTCGGCGCCGTGGACGACGAGCTGGCTGGCGTAGGGACACAGGCCCTTGAACGTCGACTCGATGATCGAGGGGGCGACGTACTTGCCGTTGCTGGTCTTGAACAGGTCCTTCTTGCGGTCGGTGATCCGCAGGAACCCACGCTCGTCGATCTCACCGATGTCACCGGTGTGCAGCCAGCCCTCGGAGTCGATGGTCTCGGCCGTCGCGTCGGGGTTGTTGTGGTAGCCCTCCATGTTGCCCGGACCACGCAGCAGCACCTCACCGTCCGCGGCGATCTGCACCTCGGTCTTGGGCAGCGGCCAGCCGACCGTGCCGTAGCGGTAGCCGCGCGGGCGGGCCACGAACGAGGCCGCGCTCGTCTCGGTCATCCCGTACCCCTCGAGGATCTGCATCCCCATGGCGTCGAACCAGCGGGCGACGTCGTTGTTCAGGGCCGCCGAGCCGGAGATGAAGAAGCGGACGCGTCCACCGAACCGGTCGCGGATCTTGGTGCCGATGACCTTGTCGGTGAAGGAGTGCTTCAGCGCCAGCATGCCCGATGGGTTCTTGCCCTGCTCGCGCAGCTCGCTGACCTCGCGGCCGACGTCGCTGGCCAGGTGGAAGAGCTTGGCCTTCACCCCACCCTCGGCCTCCATCATCATGCTGATCCGGCCGTAGGCCTTCTCGAAGATGCGCGGGGCGGCACCCATGAACGTGGGCTTCACCACGGCCAGGTTGTCGACGATCTTGTCGATGCGGCCGTCGATGGCCGTCGGGAAACCGATCTGCAGGGGCAGGGTCAGCAACACCTTGCCGAAGACGTGCGCGAGCGGCAGCCACAGGTACTGCAGGTCGTCCTCACTCAGGATGTGCGTGCTGGCGACGCCTGCACCCTCGTACGTCCAGGCGCTGTGCCGCAGGCGCACACCCTTCGGGCGCCCGGTCGTGCCCGAGGTGTAGATGATCGTCGCGAGCTGGTCGTGCTGGATGCCGTCGATGCGGGCGTCGATGGCCCCCGGGTCGCCGGCGAGGTACTCACGGCCGAGCTGGCGGACCTGGTCGAGGTTCAGCGTCCAGGGGTCGTTGTCGTCGACCTCGGCGTCGAACACGATGACCCTGGTCACGGCCGGGGTGCTCGCGCGGATGCCGCGCAGCTTGTCGAGCTGGTCGGCGTTCTCCGCGAAGATCACCTTGGTGCCGGAGTCGGCGAGGATGAACGCGACGTCGTCGGCCATCGTCGTCGGGTAGATCGTGGTGGTCGCACCTCCGGCGACCATCGTGGCCAGGTCGGCAAGGGCCCACTCGTACCTGGTGCTGGAGGCGATGGCCACGCGGTCCTCGGGCTCGACACCGAGGGCGATGAGGCCGGCACCGAGCTCGCGAACCACGACGTCGACCTCGGCCCAGGTGTCGGTGACCCACTCGTCACCCTCGGGCTTGACGTTGGCGTACATGAAGGCGGGCCCGTTCGGGCTCGCCGCAACGCGGTTGCGGAAGAGGTGCCCAACGCTTTGGGCCTCGTTGTCGAAGATCGCCTGGTCGACGGGCTCGTCGGCGGGGGTGTTGATCTGGGGGGCAGCTGTGGGCATGTCGTACATCGTCCTCGTCATTGGGGGCCGGTGGTGCCGAATCCTGTCACATGGACGTGCCCGACGGAACGTGTTGCCAATGGTTGTTACCGGTGAGTTGCCCCACGAACGCGCTCACGGCATCCGGACCTGCCTGAACCCCGACGAATGTGGGTGAAGATCGTCGTCCAGCCGACGATCTTCACCCACGTTCGCGAGGGACCGCGTGGCGGGACGGAACCCGGGCTCAGTCCGGCACGATCCTCGCCAGCAGCTCACGGCACCGCGCGACATCGCTGGCCATGGCCTCGGTGAGCTCATCGACGCTGTCGAAGCGCAGTGTGGGGCGGATGTGGGCGGTGAACTCGACCATGACGCGCTCGTCGTAGAGGTCGAGGTCGTCGCGGTCGAGCACGTAGGCCTCGACCGTGCGCCGGTCCTGGGTCTCGAACGTCGGGTTCGTGCCGACGCTGATCGCCGCAGGCATGGTGCGGTCGGGCTCCCCGGGCGAGCGGTCCAGGCGGGTGAGCCACCCGGCATACACCCCCTCCTGGGGCACCAGGCCGAGCGAGTCCGCGGACAGGTTGGCCGTCGGGTAGCCCAGCCCCCGGCCCCGGTGGTTGCCGTGGACGACCGTGCCCACGACCCGGTGCGGGCGGCCGAGGATGCGCGCGGCCTCACCGACCTCGCCAGCCCGCAGGTGGGTCCGCACGACGGTCGAGGAGAACCGCTCGCCGTCACCGACGTCGTCGAGCGTGACGACCTCGAACCCGAACTTCTCCCCCAGGTCTGCCAGGGTCGAGACGTCGCCGGAGTTGCGGTACCCGAACCGGGTGTCCATCCCGACGACGACGCAGCGGGCCGACAGCGCGCGCACGAAGACCGCGCGCACGAAGTCCTCCGGCTGCTGCTTGGCGAACTCCTGCGTGAAGTCCATGACGAGGAGCCCGTCGATGCCGGTGTCCTCGATGAGGTCGTCGCGGATCTCGCCCGGGGCGATGAGCTCGGGGGCGGACTCGGGGCGCAGCACGGCGACCGGGTGCGGGTCGAACGTCACCGCGACCGACGGCAGACCGAGCCGGTGTCCGGACTCGATGAGGGCGTTCAGCACCGCGCGGTGACCGCGGTGCACCCCGTCGAAGTTGCCGAGGGTGACGACACAGGGCCTCAGGGCCTCAGGTGTCTCTGACGGGTCGGACCAACGGTGCACGCGCACACTCTACGAAGTCGAGGGCGAGAACACGACGAGGCTGCGTGCCGTGGGACGGGACTCGTCCAACATCGCCACGAGTCGGCCGTCCGGGGCGATGGCCGCGACCACCTCTTCTCGACCCGGCACCTCCGACGGCAGCCGCTGTCCGAAGCCGATGGTGCGCGCCTGCGCCTCGTCGACCTCACGCACCGCGAACGCGGCGCGAGCCGCCTGCGCGAGGGGCGTGACCGGCATCCGCTCACCCTGACGAGCCTCCAGGTCAGCCAACGGGTGCGCGTCGTCGAGGGTGAAGCCGCCGACGCGGGTGCGGCGCAGCGCCGTCAGGTGCCCACCGGTGCCCAGGGCCGCACCGAGGTCGCGCGCGAGGGCACGCACGTAGGTTCCGGACGACACCGTGACCTCGACCTCGACGTCGAGCACCGCCGTGCCGTCGACCTCCAGGGCTCGCACGTCGCCGATCTCGAAGCGGGAGACGGTGACCGGGCGTGCGGGCAGGTCGACCGACTCCCCCGCGCGCACCCGGTGGTAGGCGCGCTCACCCTTGACCTTGATCGCGCTCACGGCGCTCGGGACCTGCTCGATGTCGCCCGTCAGGGTCGCGGCCGCGACCCGCACCGCATCCGCCTCGATCCCCGAGGCGCCGGCGGATGCCGTGACCTCGCCCTCCGCGTCGTCGGTCACGGTCGCCTGGCCGAGTCGGATCGTCGCCGTGTAGTCCTTGTCGCACCCCACGAGGAAGGTCAGCAGCCGTGTCGCCCGGCCGACCCCGAGCACGAGCACACCCGTGGCCATGGGGTCGAGCGTGCCGGCGTGCCCCACCTTGCGGGTGGCGCACAGCCGCCGGCCACGCGCGACGACGTCGTGGCTGGTCCAGCCCGCGGGCTTGTCGACGACGAGGATGCCGTCGGGCGTGGGGTCAGCGGTCGTCGTCACCGACGGCTTCGTCCACGTCGTCCGCGTCGTCGCCGTCGACGTCGTCGTC
>NZ_DAORSO010000102.1:6780-8708 GCF_035443565.1 Ornithinibacter sp.
CGTCGACGTCGTCGTCCTCGTCGACCTCGCGGTCCTTCTTGTACGGGTCGGCGTCCCCGGCGTGCACGGCACCGGCAGCGGCCGCAGCCACGGCGGCGTCGCGCTCCTTGGCCTCGCGCAGGAGGTCCTCGAGGTGCGCCGCGGTCTCCGGGATCGCGTCGGCGATGAACTCCAGCGACGGCGTGAGTCGGATGCCGAGCTGCTTGCCGACGAACGAGCGCAGCTTGCCGCGGTTCTGCTCGAGGAGGCGGGCGGTCTGCGCGCGCTGGGCGGCATCGCCGAACACGGTGTAGAAGAGCGAGGCGTGCTGGAGGTCACCGGTGACCTTGACGTCCGTGATCGTCACGAACCCGAGGTCGGGGTCCTTGACGATCGCGTCGAGGTTGGCTGCCGTCAGCGTCTTGATGCGGTCGGCGATCTTCTGGGCGCGTGCGGTGTCGGCCACGGCTCCTCCTTGAGGTCCTCGGATGGGGCGGCACCCACCCTAGTGACGGGTGCCGGTGACGGCGCCGGGCGGCATCCGATCGTTCGGATGCCGCCCGGTCGCGGGTGGTGCTGCCTCGCGTCAGGCGCGGGGCTTCTCCCGCATTTCGTAGGTGCTGATGAGGTCATCGAGCTGCAGGTCGTTGAACGACCCGAGGTTGATACCGCACTCGAACCCGTCGCGGACCTCGGTGACGTCGTCCTTGAACCGTCGCAGACCGGCGATCTCGATGTTCTCCGCGACGACGACCCCGTTGCGGGTGATCCGCGCCCGGGTGCCGCGCTTGATCTCGCCGCTGCGAACGATCGAGCCGGCGATGTTGCCGAACTTGCTGCTGCGGAAGATCTCGCGGATCTGCGCGGTGCCGAGCTCGACCTCCTCGAACTCCGGCTTGAGCATGCCCTTGAGGGCCTGCTCGATCTCGTCGATCGCCTGGTAGATGACCGAGTAGTAGCGGATCTCGACGCCCTCGCGCTCGGCGACCTCGGCGTTCTGGCCCTCGGCCCGAACGTTGAAGCCGATGATGATGGCGTTGGAGGCCATCGCGAGGTTGATGTTGTTCAGCGTGATGGCACCGACGCCGCGGTCGATGATCCGCAGGTCGACCTCCTCGCCGACGTCGATCTGGAGCAGGGCGTCCTCGAGCGCTTCGACGGAACCCGACACGTCACCCTTGAGGATGAGGTTGAGGGTGTCGACCTTGCCCGCCGCGAGGGCCTCGTTGAGGTCCTCGAGCGAGATGCGCTTGCGGGCCTTGGCCAGGCTGGCCTGACGGTCGGCTGCTTCACGCTTCTCGGCGATCTGACGTGCCGTGCGGTCGTCGGGGGCGACGACGAAGGTGTCGCCGGCCCGCGGGACCGAGGACAGACCGAGCACCTGCACCGGACGCGACGGGGTCGCCTCGGTGAGCGCGTTGCCGTGCTCGTCGAGCATGGCCCGCACACGGCCGTGCGATGAGCCGGCGACGATCGCGTCACCGACGTGCAGCGTGCCGGACTGGATGAGCACGGTCGCCGTGGCGCCACGCCCCTTGTCCAGGTTGGCCTCGATGGCGATGCCGCGTGCGTCGCGGTCGGGGTTGGCCCGAAGGTCAAGGGCCGCGTCGGCGGTGAGCAGGACTGCCTCGAGCAGCTGGTCGATGTTCTGACCCTGCTTGGCCGAGACGTCGACGAACATCGTCTCGCCGCCGTACTCCTCTGCCACGAGGTTGTACTCGGTCAGCTGCTGGCGGATCTTGCTCGGGTTGGCACCCTCGACGTCGATCTTGTTGACCGCGACGACGATCGGCACGTCGGCCGCCTGGGCGTGGTTGAGCGCCTCGATGGTCTGCGGCATGACGCCGTCGTCCGCCGCGACCACGAGGATCGCGATGTCGGTGACCTTGGCACCACGGGCACGCATGGCGGTGAACGCCTCGTGACCCGGGGTGTCGATGAAGGTGATC
>NZ_DAORSO010000103.1:0-8631 GCF_035443565.1 Ornithinibacter sp.
TGCACCGAGTGCGGCAACTGCATGGTCGGATGCCGGGTTGGCGCCAAGAACACGCTGCGCAAGAACTACCTGGCCCTGGCCGAGAACCTCGGCGTCGAGATCCGCGCGATGCGCACCGTGACCCGGCTGGGAGAGGTGCCCGGCTCTGGCTCGGGGGGCGGTGACCCGGTGTACCGGGTGCTGCACGAGCGCACCGGGCCGGTCGGCGGGCGCGACGTCCAGGTCGTGACGGCGCGGCACGTCGTCGTCGCGGCCGGCGCCTGGGGCACCCAGACGCTGCTGCACGCGATGAAGGAGGTGGGTGAGCTGCCACGACTCTCGTCCTACCTCGGGCACCGCACCCGCACCAACTCCGAGGCGCTGCTCGGCGCGGTGAGCCAGCGGGTGCCGCCCGAGGACGTCGACCTCACGAAGGGGGTCGCGATCACGACGTCGTTCCACGTCGACGAGGACACCCACGTGGAGAACTGCCGCTACGGCAAGGGGTCGAACGCGATGGGCCTGCTCGCCACGGTGGCCGTGCCGGGCGGCACGGGGCGCCCCCGGTGGCTCGAGCTCGCCCGACAGGTCGGCAAGGACCCGTGGGGGTTCCTGCGGCTGATGCCGATGGCGCGCCGGTGGAGCGAGCGAATGGTCATCGGGCTCGTCATGCAGAGCCGGGACAACTCGTTGGCGGTGTCGGGCAAGCGGGGCCTGTTCGGCCGGCCGGGGCTGACCTCGCGGCAGGGGCACGGCCACCCGAACCCCACGTATATCCCGGAAGGGCACGAGGCCATGGAGGCCCTCGCGCATCGGCTCGGGGAGGCCACGGGGGAGTACACCGCAGCCGGTGGCTCGTGGTTCGAGGTCTTCGACGTGCCGATGACGGCGCACTTCCTCGGCGGGGCGACGATCGGGTCGTCTCCGGACCGAGGGGTCGTGGACGGCTACCACCGGGTGTGGGGGCACCCCGGCATCTCGGTCGTCGACGGGGCCGCGGTCTCCGCCAACCTCGGGGTGAACCCGTCGCTGACGATCACGGCGCAGGCCGAGCGCGCGATGTCGCTGTGGCCCAACCGTGGTGACGCCGACCCGCGCCCGTCCCAGGACGAGCCGTACGCCGTGGTGGCGCCGGTGGCTCCGGTGCGCCCCGCCGTGCCGGCCGGGTTCCCGCGCCGCCCGCCGGGGCCGGTTCCGGTTCCGGTGTCGGGGCCGGTGCCGATGTCGGGGCCGGTGTCGGTGGGCCACGCGACAATGGGGGGATGAGCAGCGCTCCACCCGGTGGCTGGACCTTCACCGCGACGATCTGGCGCTGGAAGGAGGGTGCTTGGCGCTTCGTCACCGTGCCCGAGGACGTCAGCGACGACGTCGACGAGCTCGTCGGGGACGCCACGGGGGGCTTCGGGTCGGTGCGCGTCGAGGTCACCGTGGGGTCGAGCACCTGGCTCACCTCGCTGTTCCCGTCGACCGAGCAGGGGGCCTACATCCTCCCGGTGAAGAAGGCGGTCCGCAGGGCCGAGGGGGTCGGCGACGACGACCCGTTCGAGGTGACGATCCGGCTCGTGGGCCGCTGACGGCATCCGACGGCGTGTCGTGTCTCGGGATTTGGCGGGCCGTTTGAGACCTACGTACCGTTGTGTCGTATGCAGGCTGTCACCGAACCGGTCATCGACCTCATCGAGTCCGTTGGCGAACTCGGCGTCGGGGCCCTGCTGGCGCTCGAGACCGTGCTGCCGCCGATCCCCTCCGAGGTGATCCTGCCGTTCGCGGGCTACGCGGCTGCGACGGGTCGGCTCGACCCGGTGCTCGCGTGGGCGGCCGCGACCGTGGGAAGTGTCGTCGGTGCGTTCATCCTCTACGGCCTGGGGCGGGCGCTCGGGTACGACCGGCTGCTCGACCTGTCGCGTCGCCGCTGGTTCTTCCTGCTGAGCACGGCTGACCTCAACCGCGGGCACCGGTTCTTCGCCAAGCACGGCCGTGCCGTGGTGTTCTTCGGGCGCTTCATCCCGCTCGTTCGGTCGGTGGTCTCGGTGCCCGCAGGGATCGAGCGGATGCCGGCGCCGCGGTTCGCGGCGCTGACCGCCGCGGGGAGCGGGATCTGGAACGCGCTGTTCATCGCCGCCGGCTACCAGCTCGGTGAGAACTACGCGGTCATCGAGCAGTGGATCGCGCCGGTGAGCACTGCCGTCGTCGTGTCGCTCGCGGCCGGGCTGGTGTGGCTCGTCGTGCGCCGCCGACGAGCCGTGGACGGAGAGTCCTCCGATGTGGTGGACGGCGACGGTTCGGGCGAGCCCTCTGAGCCTGAGTTGGAGCTCACCTCGCGCTGACCGGGTCGTTGCCTGGTCAGGCCTCGTCGCGCCAGGAACGCCACAGCGCCGCGTAGGAGCCGTCCCGCGCGATGAGCTCGTCGTGCGAGCCGAGCTCGCTGATGACGCCGTCCTCGACGACCGCGACCCGGTCGGCGTCGTGGGCGGTGTGCAACCGGTGGGCGATGGCGACCACCGTGCGACCGTCGACGACCGCCGCGAGCGACCGCTCGAGGTGGCGGGCCGCGCGCGGGTCGAGCAGCGACGTCGCCTCGTCGAGCACGAGGGTGTGCGGGTCGGCCAGCACGAGCCGCGCCAGCGCGAGCTGCTGCCCCTGGGCCTCGGTGAGCGGGTGCCCACCGGAGCCGACGACGGTGTCCAGACCGTGGGGGAGGGCGGCGGCCCACCCCGCGGCATCCACCGCGGCCAGCGCCTCGTGAAGCTCGTCGTCGGTTGCCTCCGGGCGGGGCAGCCGCAGGTTCTCGGCGACGGTGCCGACGAAGACGTGGTGCTCCTGGGTCACGAGGGCCACCTCGCCGCGCAGCACCGGCAGCTCGAGGTCGACCAGGGGAACGCCGCCACCGGTGACCCGGCCGGTGCGCGGCCCGTCGATGCCGGCGAGCAGCCGCCCGAGGGTCGACTTGCCCGCCCCCGACGGGCCGACGATGGACAGCCGTTCGCCGGGCTCGAGACGCAGTGAGACGCCGTGCAGCACGTCGCGGCCCTGGCGGTAGGAGTAGCGGACGTCGTCGACCTCCATCTGCTCACCGACGGGTTGGGCCCCGGAGGCGACCCGGTCGGGCGGCACCTCGGCCACCCCGAGGATGCGGGCCAGTGACGTCGCCGCGAACTGGATCTCGTCGAGCCAGGAGATGAGCTCGCCGAGCGGGTCGAGCAGCTGCTGCACGTAGAGCGTCACGGCCGTGGCTGCCGCGATGGAGATGTGACCCTCCCAGGCCAGCCACCCACCCCAGAGCACCGAGGTGGCGATGGGCAGGAAGAAGCCGATCTCCAGCCACGGGAACCAGCGCAGTCGCAGTCCGAGCGTGTAGGCCTCGGCGTCGCCACACTCGTCCATCGCCTCCTGGAAACGACGACCGCGGGCGGTCTGGAGGCCGAGGGCATCCATCGTGCCGGCACCCTCGATCGTCTCCGACGCGACGCCGTTGAGCCGGGCGTAGGAGGCGTGTTCCCACAGGTAGCCGTCGCCGGCGCGGCGCAGATACCAGCGTGACGTCGGCACGTGCACGACAACCGCCGTCAGCAGCGCGAGCGCGGCGAGCGGGGAGGTGAGCAGGGCCGCGACCGCGGTGGCCGTCACGGTCGTCACCGCCACGACGATGGCCGGGATGCCGAAGCGGATGATGTGCGCCAACGAGTCGATGTCGTTGGTCGTGCGCGCCACGAGGTCGCCGGTCCCGGCGCGCTCGACCGTCGACAGGGGAAGGCGCACCGACGAGGTGATGAAGTCCTCGCGCAGGCGGGCGAAGATGCGCTCGGACAACACGAACGAGGCGCGTCTGGCCACCCAGGTGAGCACCGTCTGGGTGAGGATCGCGGCGACGAGCAGCCCGATGAGGACGTCGACCCGGCGCAGGCTCGGCGACCCGGTCGTGACCTCCTGCACCACCTGGCCGACCACCCACGGGCCGACCAGGGCCACGAGGGCGGCGATGCCGTGCCAGAGCAGGACCCAGGTCAGCGGGCCGCGGTGGTGGCGCAGCAGCTCCTTGCTGTGGGCTCGGACCGTCGCGGTGGTCGCGATCGGCAGGGTGCGTGCCGCGTGGTCGGTGCGGCCGAGGAGCGGTGACATCAGTCCTCACCTCGCAGCACGACGTCGCGGTAGGCCGGATGCGTGCGCAGGAGGTCACGGTGGCGCCCGGTGGCGGTGGCCGCCCCGTCCTGCACGAACAGCACGGTGTCAGCGGTGTCGAGCAGGAGCGGGCTCGCCGTGACGACGACAGTGGTGCGTCCCGCACGGCGCGCGGCAAGTCGCTGAGCGATGCGGGCCTCGGTGTGGGCGTCGACGGCACTGGTCGGTTCGACGAGCACGAGCACCTCGGGGTCACGAAGCACCGCCCGCGCCAGGGCGAGCCGTTGGCGCTGCCCGCCCGACAGGGCACGGCCGCGCTCCTCGAGCTCGCCGTCCAGACCGCCGTCGAGCGAGTCGATGGCATCCGAGGCGCTCGCGACGTGCACCGCGACCTCGCGCGCAGCGTCGTCGGCGCCGCCGAGGGCGTCGCGCACCGGCCCGCTGAACAGGTGGGGGTCGGCGCCGGAGACGACGACCAGCGAGCGGACCCGGTCGATCGGCAGGTCGTCGAGGTCGACCTCGCCCCAGCGCACGCCGTGGCGCCCGGGCAGCAGCCGGCCGAGGCGCTGGGCGATCTGCGCGGTGTCCTCGGGGTCGGCGCTCACCAGGGCGGTGAACTGCCCGGGCACGACGACGACGCCGGATGCCGGGTCGACCAGGTCCGCGCTCACGTCCACCACCGGCGTCCCCCCATCGACCAACAGGTCACCGGAGGTGCGCCCGGCCGGCGCGTGGTCGGGCTCGATCGCGAGGATCTTCACGATCCGGCGGGCGGCGACCCGGGTGCGGGTCAGCTTGTCGACGAACTCCGTCGCCGTGCGCAGCGGCATCGTCAGGAAGGCCGTGTACCCGTAGAAGGCCACCAGCTGACCGGGGGTGATCTCACCGCCGACGGCCAGGTGGGCGCCGATGCCGGTGACCACGACGACGAAGATCCCGGGCAACAGCACCTGGGCGGCATCCAACGTCGCCTGCACCGGCGAGAGGCGAACTCCGGCGAGGCGCACCCGCTCCGACTGCGCCGCGTACCGGGCGAGGAAGGTGTCCTCACCGCCGATGCCGCGCAGCACCCGCAGCCCGGCGACGGTGTCGGCACCGAGCGCCGTGAGCTGCCCGGCCTCCTCCCGCTGGGCCTGCTGGCGCCGGTGCAGCGGTCGCACGACGAGGGCGAGTGAGGCCAGCAGCAGCGGCCCGCCGACGAGCATGATGACCCCGAGCAGCACCGATCCGCGCAGCAGGATCGCCGAGACGACGATGAAGCTGACGATGGCGCCGGCCAGGCGGGCGGTGACGTCGAAGACCTCGCCCATCCGCCAGAAGTCGCTCGCGAAGCTCGTGACGACCTCACCGGCCGGCATCTGCCGGGTCACGGCCGGCCCGGCCCGCCGCACCGCGCGCTCGGTGACGACCGCCGTGCGAAACGACGAGATCAGCCAGTTGCGCACGGCGAACCAGTGCCGGCCGTTCGTCGTGACCGCGCTCACCAGCCCCAGCCCCATGATCGCGGCAGCCCACGTCACGAGCGCACGCGGGTCGCGGGCGACCAGACCGTCGTCGACGGCCTTGCCGATCGCCGCCGGCACCAGGGCGATCGACAGCATCCAGGGCACGCCGAAGAGCACCCCGCCGAGCAGGGTGCGCCACTGGTGCCGCGCCAGCCACAGGATGAGGCGGTCGGCGTCCAGCGGCGGGGCCGCGTCGGGGGCGGTCGCGTAGGGCCAGGGGTGAGGAGACATCGCCCGCCCACGCTAGGTGCGCCAGCCCCCCTCGGGCCAGCGAGTTTCCGCGGTGACGTAGCCTCGATGGCGTGTTGCGGACCGCCCTTCGGCCTCGGTTTCTCGGCCTCCTCGGTCTCGTGGTGGTCGTGGGCATCGCGTTCGCCTTCCTCGGCCGCTGGCAGCTCGGGGTCGCCGAGAGCCGCTCGTACCGTGAGGCCGTCGAGCAGGCCCGTGCCCAGGAGCCGGCGGCGCTGACCTCGGTGCTGGAGCCGCACGCGCCGTTTCGCGGCGACCTGTCCTCACGCCCGGTGACGGCGCAGGGCAGCTACGCCCCCGACGGTCAGCTGCTCGTGCCCGACCGCCGGCTCGACGGGGTGAGCGGGTCGTGGGTGCTCACACCCTTCGTCGTCGAGGGGTCCGGTGCCACGATCGCGGTGGTGCGGGGATTCGTGACCAACCCGGCGGATGCCGGGGCGCCCCCCTCGGGCCCCCTCACCATCGCGGGTGGGTTGGCGCCGGGGGAGTCGCCGTCCTCCGTGCCGGTGGCGGCTGGCGAGATCGGGTCGATCGACCTGTCGTTGCTCGTCAACACCTGGCCGGGGGAGCTGTACAACGCCTTCGTCTTCCTCGAGTCCGAGACCCCGCAGGCTGCCGGCCAGCCGACCAGGGTGCCGACGCCGCTGCCGGACACGAGCATCCAGTGGCGCAACGCCGCGTACGCCGTGCAGTGGTGGGTCTTCGCGTTGTTCGCCCTCTGGGTGTGGTTCCGGATGGTGCGCGAGGAGACCCGCCGTGAAGCTCTGCTCGAGGCGCCGGGAGATACTGGGTCCCGTGACGACGCCTGACTCCCGCACCCACACCATCGACGACGTCGAGGGGGCCCGCTCGCGGCTGACCTTCTTCAAGGTCATGGCCTTCATCGTCGGCGTCGGGCTGCTCGTGCTCGTCGTCGAGATGGTGCTGTCGTACGGCTTCGGGCTCAAGGGTGAGGACAACCCGCTGTACTGGTGGCCCCAGCCGCACGGCTTCATCTACATGGTCTACCTCGTCGCCACGGCCCTGCTCGGGTTCAAGATCGGCTGGTCGCTGACGAAGATGGTGCTCGTCATGCTCGCCGGCTGTGTGCCCTTCCTGTCGTTCTGGGTCGAGCGCCGTGTTGCCCGACAGGTCGAGTCCGAGCTGGCGGCGGCGCGCCAGTAACCTGTGCGGGTGAGCGAGTCCCCCAGCACGCAGCCCGAGAGCACCCACCTCGCCGACCGGCCGGTGCTCGTCGTCGACTTCGGGGCGCAGTACGCCCAGCTCATCGCCCGCCGGGTGCGTGAGGCCAACTGCTTCAGCGAGGTCGTGCCGCACTCGATGCCGGTGGCCGAGATGCTGGCCAAGGACCCTGCCGCCGTGATCCTCTCCGGCGGGCCGTCGTCGGTCTACGAGGACGGCGCACCGAGCCTGGACCCGGCGCTGCTACAGGCCGGGGTGCCGGTCTTCGGCATGTGCTACGGCTTCCAGGCGATGGCTCAGGCCCTCGGCGGCACGGTGGAGCGCACCGGGCTCTCCGAGTTCGGCGCCACCCCCGCCACCATCCTCGACAGCACGTCCACACTGTTCAACGGCCAGCCCGTCGAGCAGTCGGTGTGGATGAGCCACGGCGACTCCGTCTCGGCCGCCCCGGAGGGGATGACGGTGACGGCCACGACCTCAGGAGCCCCCGTCGCGGGCTTCGAGGACGACGAGCGTCACCTCTACGGGGTGCAGTGGCACCCCGAGGTGCTGCACTCGACGTTCGGCCAGCAGGTGCTCGAGAACTTCCTGCTGCGGGGCGCCGGTCTCACGGGTGAGTGGACGGCCGCCAACGTCGTCGATGACCTCGTGTCGTCGGTGCGGGAGCAGATCGGTGACGCGCGCGTCATCTGCGGCCTGTCCGGTGGGGTCGACTCCTCGGTCGCCGCAGCCCTCGTGCAGCGTGCCGTCGGCAACCAGCTGACCTGCGTGTTCGTCGACCACGGGCTGCTGCGCTCGGGTGAGGCCGAGCAGGTCGAGCAGGACTTCGTCGCGGCCACGGGCGTCGACCTCGTCGTCGTCGACGCCAGGGAGCGCTTCCTCACGGCCCTGGCCGGGGTGTCCGACCCCGAGGAGAAGCGCAAGATCATCGGCCGCGAGTTCATCCGGGTCTTCGAGCAGGCCGCACGCGACGTCGTCGGCTCGCACGCGGGCTCGGACGACCACCCCGTCGAGTTCCTCGTGCAGGGCACCCTGTATCCCGACGTCGTGGAGTCCGGTGGGGGCACGGGCACGGCCAACATCAAGTCGCACCACAACGTCGGCGGCCTGCCTGACGACCTGCAGTTCAAGCTCGTCGAGCCGCTGCGGCTGCTGTTCAAGGACGAGGTCCGTCAGGTCGGGCTGGAACTGGGGGTTCCGGAGGCGATCGTCTGGCGTCAGCCGTTCCCCGGCCCCGGCCTCGGCATCCGCATCGTCGGTGAGGTCACCGGCGAGCGCCTGGACATCCTGCGCGCGGCCGACCTCATCGCCCGCGAGGAACTGACCGCGGCGGGGCTGGACCGCTCGATCTGGCAGTGCCCGGTCGTGCTGCTCGGCGACGTCCGCTCGGTCGGGGTGCAGGGTGACGGGCGCACCTACGGACACCCGATCGTGCTGCGGCCGGTGTCGTCGGAGGACGCCATGACGGCCGACTGGACCAGGGTTCCCTACGAGGTGCTGGCCAAGATCTCGACCCGCATCACCAACGAGGTGCGTGAGGTCAACCGGGTGGTCCTGGACATCACGTCCAAGCCGCCGGGCACCATCGAGTGGGAGT
>NZ_DAORSO010000104.1:0-3465 GCF_035443565.1 Ornithinibacter sp.
CCCTGGAGCGCCTCGAGCCGCTGGAGCGGGTCGTCGATGCTGACCGTGCGCAGCCACGACAGCTGCGGGTCGCCCTCATCAGGTCGCAGACCGGGCAGGTCCTGCCAGTTCAGGGAGTCATCGGCCACGGTGGGGACGTCGAAGAGCAACGACGACGTCGAGTGCTCGGCCGCACCGCGGCGGTGCTGCGCCACCACCTCGCGCAGCACACCGAGCAGCTGCACGCGCAGCTCGTCGGCAGAGGCGAAGCGGTCGGCCGGGTCCGGGGCACAGGCCTTGAGCAGCAGGCGGTAGAAGGAGTCGTACTCCTGGAACAACGGGGTGTCGGCGAGCGGCGGCAGGCTGCTCACGTAGGTGCTCTGGTAGCCCCGGAACTCCATCGCGAGCACGACGAGGGTGCGGCCGATGGTGTAGATGTCCGAGGCCACCGACGGCCCGACCTCCGCGACCTCGGGGGCCTGGTAGCCGACGGTGCCGTAGATCGCGGAGTCCGCGTCGTCGATCCGCCGGACCCCACCGAGGTCGATCAGGCGCACGGCGTCACCCACCTGGATGACGTTGTCCGGCTTGAAGTCGCAGTAGACGAGGTCGAGGTCGTGCAGGTAGGAGAACGCGGGGAGCACCTCGAGCACGAAGGCGATCGCCTGGTCGACGGGCAGCGGGTTGTAGGCCCCACCCGCCTCCTTCATCCGCGCCTTGAGCAACTGCTTGAGCGAGGTCCCGCCGACGTACTCCATGACGATGTAGCCGGCACCCTCGTGGGTGACGAAGTTGTAGATCTCGACGATGAGCGGGTGCTCGACCTGCGCGAGGAACTGCCGCTCGGCGATGGCCGCGGCAAGGGCATCGGGGTCACCCGAGTTGAGCAGGCCCTTGAGGACGACCCACCGGTCGGAGACGTTGCGGTCGCGGGCGGCGTAGATCCAGCCCAGGCCACCGTGGGCGATCGCCCCGGCGACGACGTACTGACCGCCGACGACGTCGCCGGGCTTGAGCTTCGGGGTGAAGGAGAAGGGGTTGCGGCACGTGGGGCAGAACCCCTCGGTGCGACCGGGCTGCCCGTCGCGGGAGCGACCCACCGGTGACCCGCACGAGGGGCAGGTGCGCCGGTCCTCGGGGACCATCGGGTTCTCGAGCACGGCCTTGGCCGCGTCGACTGCGGCGACCGGGGGGATCGTCGTCAGTCCTGCGCCGAGACGGGCCCCGCGCAGGCGGGTCGACGAGGTCCCGACCCTGCGGGTGACCGAACTGCCGCCGGCCCCGGCGCGCGCGGAGCCCAGGGCGGTGGACGCGAGGCGGTTCGATGCGCGCGACACCGTGGACGGGCTGTGGGCCACCCCGGCCGGTGCCGTGGCGGTGGATGCCGCGCCGGCTGGTGGGGCGTTCGAGGTGGGTGCGGCACTCGAGGTGGGTGCGGCAGGCGAGCCGCAGACGTCGCAGTAGCCGTCCAGGATCGAGCCCGTGCAGCCGGGCTCGGCGCAGGCCGTCGTGCTCATCGGTGTCCTCCCCGTGTCTGGTGGATCGATCCGCCGCCCGTGGTCGGCAGCGCCCCCAGGTAGGCCTGGTAGGCCGCCATGAGGGCCCGTGCCCGGACCAGGTCGGCGGGCGAGGCGTCCACGGTCTCCCGCACTCGCCCAGCGAGCTCGTCGAGGTCCGCCAGGAGCGCCGTTCCCGACCCGCCCGCGGCCAGGGTGGCCTTGGCGGCGTACGCCTCGAGGCGGCCACGCAGTTCGTCCCGCTCGGCAAGGGCCGAGGCGTACGCGTCCTGGGCGATCGTCAAAGCGCGCCCGACGGCATCCAACCGCACGAGGTAGGCGTCGACGGCATCCGGGTCGGTGGGCACCGGGCCGAGGGCCGAGACGTCGGGCACGGCGAACCGCGGAGCCGGCACGACCTGCGCCACACACCGCACCTCGAGCGCGCGGACCGCGGCACCACGCGCCTCGAGCTCTGCGCGAAGGGCACGAGCGCGGGCCTCGTCGTGGGCGTCAGCCCGCCGGGTGGACGCACCGACGATGAGGTCCCGTTCGGCGCGCGCGCACTCCTGCTCGAGGGGACCGAGCAGGCCCCCGACGTCAGCGCCGCGCTGGGCGCGGGCCGCCACGTCGGACAGTCTGGTGTCGAGTCGGTCGAGGGTGGCGCTCGCGGACTGCCGCCCGATGGCGCTCTCGCGCTCGACGAGGTCGCGGACCCGTTCGACCGAGGCGCGCAACGACCGCAGGCGCGCCTGGACGTCGGCCTCGGAGGCGTCGAGGCCGAGGCGGGCGCGCAGGGAAGCGGCGAGGGCGTCGCTGAGGCGGCAGGCCTCGGGCAGCGAGACCGCCAGCGCTCCCCCGGCGGAGACCGGCCCCCCAGAGGTCGTGGTGTCGAGTCGTCCCCAGATCAGGGTGGACAACCGCTCGAGCTCGGTCGGGCCGACACGGCCTGAGTCCCACGTCGCCACGAGGAGGTCGTGCCGGTCGGCGACAGCCTTCCACAGCGCCATCGACAGCAGCAGGTCACCCGTGTGCGTCGACCCGTCACTCGCGGCGAGGGCCGCCTCGTCGATGTGGTCGAGCTCGCGCTTGCGCTCCTCGCGCCAGGTGCCGAGGGCGCTGAGGTACTCCAGCGCGTCCTGCGCCTGCAGCGGCTGCCCGAGTCGACCGGGCGCCCGGGGTGCGGTGGCCTTCCTCGCCACGGAGATCACGGGTTCCGCCCGTAGACGGGGGCCGGTGGCTTGGGGGCCGGGCCGAGGGCCTCGGCGAGCCACGTGGTGTAGCTGGCCTTCCAGCGGCCGTCGGCCTTCATGTCGGCGAGCACCCCGTTGACGAACCGCACGAAGTCGACGTTCTCCTGGTTGACCCCCAGCCCGTAGGGCTCGGCGGTGAAGGCCGCCCCCTGGACGACCTCGACGAAGGGGTCCTGTGCGGCCAGGCCGGCGAGCACCGTGTCGTCGCCGGTGATGGCGTCGACCGCCCCCTGCTGGAAGAGCACGAGGCACCCGGTGTGCGTGCTCGCGCCGACCGCCTCGACCCCCTCGAAGGTGCGCAGCTTGTCCATGCTCGTCGACCCGTTCGGAGCACAGACCTTCTTGCCGACGAGGTCGCGGATGCCGGTGATCTCACCTCCGCTGTCGGTGCGCTCCCCGAGCCGGACCATGACCTTCTGGCCGGAACGGTAGTACTCGGTGGAGAAGGCGATCTCCTTCCACCGGGCGCAGGTGATCGTCATGTTGCGGGCGACGATGTCGACGCTGCCGTCCTGGAGCGCGGGCAGCCGCTGCGCCGCGGTGATCACGCGCAGCTCGACCTTGTCCGGGCTGCCGAAGATCGCCTGTGACACCGCGCGGATCATGTCGATGTCGAAGCCCTCGATGCGGCCGTTGATCGGGTTGCGCGCGGCCAGCGTCAGCGTGTCGGCCGAGACACCGGCGATGAGGCGGCCACGCTGCTGGATCTCGCGCATCGTCGAGCCGGCGGGCATCGC
>NZ_DAORSO010000104.1:3565-6351 GCF_035443565.1 Ornithinibacter sp.
CGCGGCTCATCGGTACTCCTCCAGTCGCTGCGAGACTCCCCACCAGGACAACCCTGCCGCCAGCAACCCCACGAGCACGCTCAGGATCCCACCGATGGGCAGCCAGCCCCCGGTGTCGGCGAGGGAGGAGGCGGTGCGGTCCGCGACGTCGCTCAGCACCTGGGCGGAGTCCTCGTCGAAGGCCGCGAAGGTCGTGTTCCCGGTGCCGGCACCGGTGCCGGTTGCCAGGTCCACGGCGCCGTCCCAGTCACCGGAGTCGTCCAGGGCCCGGATCTCCTCGTGGGCGGCGACGTAGTCGGCCCACAGCTGCTCGTCCAGGCCGGTGGCGACGAGGTTGGCATCAAGCGTGGCGAACTGCGTCGTGACCGCCTCGGACGACGCCGCCCAGGCCTCCTGGAAGGCTGCCCCCGACCCACGAGCGATCAGGGTGAGGCTCTCGTTGGCCTTGGCGTCGAAGGCGGCCGTGCGCGCGGCGGCGACAGCGCGGGTGGCGGCGTACTCGCCGTCGCGAGTGGTGTCGACATCGGCCTTGACCCCGAGGAGCCCGGCGGCCCCGCCCACGAGCGTGACCAGCACGACGAGGGCCGCACCGGCCAGCGGCACGTTGACGTACCTGTGGGAGTGCCGAGCGATCCAGGTGAGGGCTGCGCCGAGTGCCGCGAGGGCCAGCAGGCCGGGGACCATCAGCCACCACAGGGCCTGGCCTGCTCGGTTGAACTCCAGCGCCACGCGCTCGTCGTTGGCCTGCGCGAGGTTGCTGAGCAGGGGCAGTGCCTGCGCCCGCAGGTCCGCGCTGGCCGAGCGAAGGTACTGCGCGCCGATCGGCAACCCCTGACGGTTGTTGGCCCGAGCGATCTCGATCTGACCTGCGTACGCCACGAGCTCGGTGTTGAGGGCGGCCAGCGCGGCGCCGTCGGCGGGCTGGTTCTGTGCGGCCTCGGCGATGAGGGCGGATGCCGTGGCGATCGCCGTCGTGTATGCCTCGCGTTGGCTGGCCGGCTCAAGGCCGCCGACGAGGAAGGCATTCGTGGCGACGGCGTCGGCCTGCACGACGTTGGTCTGGATCGCCTGGATCCGCACCACCTGGTCGGCGTTCGCCGCGGCCCGATCGACGGCGCCCGACGCCGAGCGGAAGGCCTGCGCAGCGCCGAGCCCGAACACCAGGGCCGCGACGACCCCGAGCACCCCTAGTGCACGCAGCCGGCCGGGCGTGCCGGCCAGCAGCCCCGTCAGCGCGCTGCGGGCTGCACCGGACGGTGCCGGGGCCCCTGCCGGTGGCGCAGGCGGGGCGGGCGTTGCGGCCGGTCGGCCCGCCGAGGCCGCAGTGGCGGCGGCCGCCGCAGCACTGGGGGTCGGGGGCGGTGGCGGGGTGGCCATCGCTGACGTGGGGGTCGTCACGGGGTGCCTCCAGATGACGTGGGCTCGTGTGACGCAGGAAGGTCGGGGTCGGCTCCGTCGACGGCCAGGTCCTCCGACGACGGGGGTGCACTGGCGTCCGCGGGCATGTCGTCCGGTGCAGCATCGTCCGCGGGCATGTCGTCCGGTGCTGTGTCGTCCTGTGGCTCGGTGTCGAAGTCCTTGGCGACGAGCTGCCGCAGCTGCTCCAGGGTCGGGTTGTCGACCTTCCGCAGCCGCCACGCGTGGTGACCGATCGCCGCCTCGAGGGCGTTGCGCGAGAACCGGCCGTTGCCGAAGCCGTCCCCCCGAGGGGTGCGGGCCAGCACCTCCCGGAAGCGCTCGACGGCCTCGGGGAGCACTTCGTAGTCCGCACCCTTGGCCACGTGCAGCAGGATCGCGACGAGCTCGTCGTCGGTGTAGTCCTCGAACTCGATGGTCGTGCGGAAGCGGCTGGCCAGACCGGGGTTGGCACCGATGAAGGTCTCCATCGGCGCCGGGTAGCCCGCCACGATGACGACGAGGTCGTCTCGGCGGTCCTCCATCTCCTTGACGAGCGTGTCGACGGCCTCGCGCCCGTACTGGTCGCCACTGGGGCCGCTGCTCGTCAGGCTGTAGGCCTCGTCGATGAAGAGCACTCCCCCGGCCGCGGAGGCGACGACCTCGGCCGTCTTGGTCGCCGTCTGCCCGAGGTAGCCGGCGACGAGTTCCGAGCGGTCGACCTCGACGAGGTGGCCCTCGGAGAGCAGCTCGAGCGCCTGGTAGATGCCCCCGACGAGGCGGGCGACGGTGGTCTTCCCGGTCCCCGGGTTGCCGGTGAACACCAGGTGGCGCGTCATCGTCGGGGCCTTGAGACCGGCATCCACCCGAAGCTTCTCGACCCGCAGCACCGCCACCTGGCGGTGGATCTCGCGCTTGACCCGCTCGAGGCCGATGAGGCCGTCGAGCTCGGCGAGCAGCTCCTCGAGGCTGCGGGCGGGTTCCGGCGCCTCCTCGACCGGCTCCGGCGCAGCGGGATCGACCTGCGGCTGCCCCGCGGGCGCGGGTGCCTCGCCCCCCGGCACCGACGTCTCCCACGCCGCGACGGCCGGGTTCGGCCACGTCGCAGGCCTCAAAGGGATGTGCTCCGGTACCAACCCGGGACGCGTACGGGTGACCGCACCGAGCTGGGCGGCGGCGGCGACCGACGCGTTGCCGATGACGCGCATCGTCGGTTCACCGAGACCACAGGCTGCCGACGCGACCCGCGCCAGCGCCTGCGCGTAGTCACCCGCGGACGAGGACGCCTGCGCGACGAGGCCGCTCAGGATAGCCGTCGGCGACTCCCGCCAGCGGCGGCCCCTGCTCGCCGCGTCGAAGAAGGCCTGGGTCGCCGAGGCACCGGATGCCGT
>NZ_DAORSO010000104.1:6451-8541 GCF_035443565.1 Ornithinibacter sp.
ACGGCTGCGGCGAGCTGGAGGGCTTCACGACGCGCCGCCGCCACGTCGAGCCCGGCGCTGGAAGCCAGCGCCGCGACGGCATCCACCGCCTCCTCGAGCGTCGGGGTGGCCTTCGGGTCGGTGTGGTTCTGGGCCGGGGTCATGCCGCCCCGGACCCGGACGGTGGCTGGAGGCGCTGCGGCCCGGCTGGCGCCGCATCCGGTGACGGGGCCGCTGACGGGGGCGGGAGCGGTGGGACCACGGTGCCACCGACGTCGAGGGACCCTCCGTTGCTCGCCGAGCCGAACTTCTCGGCGAGGAAGCGGCCGTGAGCGACGAGGGCGTCGGCGTCCTCACGGCAGACGGCATCGAAGACCTGGTCCATCGTCGCCGCCAGGAGGTCGAGCTGGTCGACGAGCACCATGAGCGATGACTTGCCGTTGTCCACGGGACGGTTGTCCGCGAACTGGCGCGGCAGGCGGAGGTAGCCGCCGATCGCCTCGGGCAGGTAGTTCGTCGCGGTGGCCATCACCGTGTAGGCCCGAGGGCTGCCGGCGCCCAGGCGCGACAGCCGCGGGATCGTGTCGCGCACGACGTGGTCGATCCTGCGCACCCTCGAGGCGACCGGGCCGGGGACCGCCCCGTCGGAGACCATCTCGGCGACCCGGTCCAGGGAGGCGAGGAGGTCCTCGCTCGTCGGCACCGAGGGCACCACGAGCCGATCACTCGCGGAGCCCTGCTCGTCGCGACCGAACAGACGGCCGAGGAAACCACCCGACATGTGCTCACTATGCCCTGAGCGCGGGATCAGCGTGCGCCGCCGCCCGGTTCGCCGAGATCGAGTGAGCCGTGCACGAGCGGGTCGTGCTGGCGCTGGACCCGCTCGAGGTAGGCCTGCGACTTGGTGACCTCGGTCTCCAGGGTGCCGATGGTCGCCGCCATGGTGTCCAGGGCCTGCACCTTGAAGGCGTCGATGGCATCCATGGTCGCGTAGATGTTGGCGAAAGCCGCCTGGAGCTGCGGAAGGCCGACCGTCGCGGACGCGGCCTGCTGCTGGATCTGCACCGAGTTCTCGCGCAGCATCTCGCTCGTGCGCTGGATCATCCCGCTCGTCGTCGTGTTGAGCGCCGTGATCTGGTCGAGCACGAGCTTCTGGTTGCCGAGCGCCTGCGCGACGATGACGGCGGTCCGCAGCGCCGAGACCGTGGTGGTCGAGGCCCGGTCCACGCCCTTGATGAGCTCGATGTTGTTCTTGATCACGATGTCGATGGCCAGGTAGTTCTGGATCGACACGGCCAGCTGGGTGAGGAGGTCCTGGTGCTTCTGGCGGACGTAGAAGAGCACGTCGTCACGCAGTGCTCGCGCCTTGTCGGGGTCGGTGGCCTCGAGCTCGGCGACGCTGGCTGCGAGGCGCGCGTCGAGCCGCTCGGCGACGTAGACGTACTGGTTGAGCCGCCCCATGGCCTTCCAGAGCTGCTGCTTCTCGAGGTTGAGCGCGGCGTTGTCCTTGGCGAGCTCGTCCTGGCCGTCGCGCAACGCGTGCAAGATGCCGTCGAGGTGGCTCTGCGCTGACTGGTACTTGCGGAAGTAGTCGTTGACCTTGTCGCCGAAGGGCAGCATGCCGAGCAGCTTCTTGGTGCCGGTCGCTTCCTTGGGGTCGAGGTCCTCGACGGTGCGGCGCAGCTCGAGCAGCGTGGCCCCGACCTTCGAGCCCTGCGACAGGCCACCTTCCTGCAGGGCCTTCACCGGAGACTTCAGCAGCCGGTTCGACGTCTCGGCGGCGGCGCGGATGTCGGTGTCGCCCATGGTGCGCACGTCGGTGGCCTTGGCCGCGAACTCCGGCGACCGGGGCGCGGCCTGCAGCAGCGTCTGGAGGTAGTCGTCGACCTTGGCGTCCAGGCCCGGAAGCGCAGCGGCCTCGACGGCCGGAGCCATCTTCGGGGCGGCCGTGGCGGCGACCACGGCCGGCGGCTCAGGGACCGTCAGGGTGAGGGTGGCCTCCGGCGGCGCGAGCGGCTGCGGCGTTGCGTCGGACATCGTGGTCCCTCTTCCTGGGTCTGCTTCACCTGCACGGTCCGCCTCCCCGTGGGCGGAGCGCCAATGTACCTCCC
>NZ_DAORSO010000105.1:0-8532 GCF_035443565.1 Ornithinibacter sp.
ACGTTGGTCGCACGGCGTCGCCGACGGCCGTCCGGCATCCGTGCCCCGCTGCCACGATGACGTCATGGCCCTCGATGTCGAGCTGACCCAGCTGCGTGACTTCCTCGCCGACCACGAGCCGTTCGACGCCCTGCCGCCCCACGTCCTGGACCGCCTGCCGGCGCGGATGACGGTGCAGTACTTCCGCCGTGGCAGCCGCCTCATCGAGAAGGGCCGCGACAACCACCACCTCTATGTCGTGCGCTCGGGCGCCGCCGACGTGCACGATCCGCAGGGCACGCTGGTCGACCGCGGTGGGGAGGGCGCCTGCTTCGGCTCGATCACCCTCACCCAGGGCAACCCGTCGACCTTCGACGTCACCGCCCGCGAGGACACCCTCGCCCTCGTCCTGCCCGCCGACGACTTCCACCGCCTGTGCGCCGACCACCCCGACTTCGACGCCTTCTTCGACGCGCAGCGGGCCAGTCGGATGAGCGGCGCGGTCGCCTCGGTGCAGCTGTCGAGCACGGGTGGGGCGATCCTCAAGACCACCGTGCGTGACCTCATCGCGCGCGACCCGATCGGCGTCGATGCCCGTGTCAGCGTCCGGGACGCCGCGCGCCTGATGTCGACCGAGCGGGTGTCGGCCCTGCTCGTGACCCGCGACGGCCGCCTGGCCGGCATCCTCACCGACCGTGACCTGCGCACCCGCGTGCTCGCCGTCGACGTCGACCCCGCCACTCCCGTCGCCGACGTCATGACCGCCGAACCGGTCACCGGATCCGCCGACGCCCTCGCCTTCGAGGTGCTCCTGGAGATGGTCGGCCGGCACATCCACCACCTGCCGATCCTCGATGCCCACGACCAGCCCGTCGGGCTGGTGACGACGACCGACCTGCTGCGCCTCGAGCAGTCCAACCCCGTCTACCTCGCCGGGGACATCGCGAAGCAGGCCGACGTCGCCGGGGTGGCCCGCGCCGCGAGTCGCCTGCCGCAGGTCGTGCTCTCGCTCGTCGAGCAGGACGCCTCGGCCGACGACATCGGCCGAGTGGTCACGGCGGTCGGGGATGCCGTGGAGCGTCGCCTTCTCGCGCTGGCCGAGGCCGAGCTCGGCCCGCCGCCCGTGCCGTACTGCTGGGTGTCGCTCGGCTCGCGGGCACGTCTCGAGCAGGCGCTGGCCGCCGACCAGGACACGGCGATGATCATCGACGACGCCATGCTCCCCGAGCACGAGCCGTGGTTCGAGGCGCTGGCGGAGCGGGTGACCGCCGACCTCGCCGCCTGCGGCTACCCCCGGTGCACCGGCGACGTCATGGCCACCAACCCGCGCTGGCGCCAACCGCTCGCGCAGTGGCGCCGGCAGTTCACGTCCTGGCTCACCGAGCCGGTGCCCGACGCCATCCTCGGCGCGAGCATCTTCTTCGACATGCGCCCCGTGCATGGTGACGCGACGCTCGAGGCGCGCCTGCAGCGGCACGTGCTCACGGCATCCCCCGACGCCAAGGTCTTCCTGGCGCACCTCGCGAAGCAGGCCACCGCCAACGAGCCGCCCCTGGGGTTCTTCCGCGGGTTCGTGCTCGAGAAGGCGGGCAGCCACGAGAACACTCTCGACATCAAGCGCGGCGGCATCGGTGCGGTGGTCGAGCTGGCGCGGGTGCACGCCCTGTCGCTCGGCAGCCCGGCGGTCAACACCAGGGCTCGGCTGGACGCGGCGCACGCGGCCGGGGTGCTCGGCGACGACCGGGCGGCCGACCTGAGGGACGCGTTCGAGTTCATCTCCTACGTCCGCCTGCGCCACCAGGCCGCCCAGGTGCGGGCGGGGCTTCCGCCGGACAACCACGTCGCCCCCGACGACCTCTCCAGCTTCGACAAGCGCCACCTGCGGGAGGCGTTTGCCATCGTCCGCCAGGCGCAGACCGCTCTGGCACACCGGTACCCGACCCACTACATCTCGTGAGCCTCTTCCGGCGCACCCCTGACGAACGGCGCCAGCGAGCGCTGCGATCGGCCGCGCCGGGGCCGCTGCGCGACTACCTCGGCGTGCCGTTCCCGGCGCCGTCGGTGCCGCTGGACGAGATGCCTCTGCTGGCCGTCGACATCGAGACGACCGGCCTCGACCCACGCGTGGACCGCGTCCTGTCGATCGGGTGGGTGCCCGTCGACGGCGGGTCGGTGGTGCTCGGCGGCGCCGGGCGGGTGGTCGTGCGCGACGAGGTGGGCGGGGCCGGGGGAGCCGGGGTGGGGTCCAGCGCGACCATCCACGGCCTCACCGACGACGCCCTCGCGGGTGGGGAGGTGATGGCGGATGCCGTGGCGCGCCTTCTCGGCGCCCTCACGGGTCGGGTGCTGCTGGCACACTTCGCGCGGATCGAGACCGCGTTCCTGTCGGGTGCGTGCGAGCGGCTCTGGGGTGCGCCGCTGCCGTGCGTCGTCGTCGACACCCTGGACCTCGAGCACCGGGTCGTCACGGGTCGCGGGCAGCGCGACCCCGAGCCGGGGGCGCTGCGGTTGTGGTCGGCGCGCGAACGGCACGGGCTGCCCGTGTATCCCGCGCACGAGGCGTTGGTCGACGCCCTGGCCTGCGCCGAGCTCTACCTCGCGCAGCGTGCCGAGCTCCAGGCTGCTCGGCCGGAGACGACGCTGACCCTCCGCCAGGTCATGGCGTGAGGGTCAGGTGATCGTGCTGCGCAGGCTGGGGTGCAGCCGGTGCACGGGGGTGAGCTGCCGAGGGCAGCTCAGAACATGCGGGGGCTGCGGCTCTGCGCGAGCAGGTAGAGCTCCTGGGACTCGCGAACGAGGTCGCGGTCGACGTGCTCGCTCCAGCCGCGGCCGTGGTGACGGCTCGTGCGGAGGGCGGAAGCGAGGGAGCGGGCCTTGTTGAGGGAGAAGGATGCGGCGTTCATGTCTTCCATGATGCATCGCTAAACCATTCAGCACAACGCGACTTTACTTACCAGTAGTGAAGTATGGCTTAACATTGACTCATGCTTGATCCCCACCGCCTCAGGGTCTTTCGTTCCGTCGTCGCGAGCGGCTCGGTCCAGGCCGCGGCCGACAACCTCGGGTTGACGTCGTCGGCGGTCAGCCAGCACGTCGCGGCGCTCCAGCGCGAGACCGGGCTGACCCTGTTCCACCGGGCCGGGCGCGGCATCGCGCCGACCGAGGCGGCGCTGGCCCTCGTCGAGCGCACCGATGAGGTGATGAGCCGGTGGGGCGAGCTCGACCAGGCCGTGGCCGACCTGCGCGAGGGGCGCTCGGGCCGGTTGGCGATCGGCTACTTCGCCTCCGCGGGGGCGGCGTGGATGCCGGCGCTCGTCAAGCGGCTGACCCACGAGTACCCCGACCTCGTCCTCGAGCTGGTGCTGACCGAGGCCGAGGCGAGGGGGTCGAGCACCGGGCGAGGCCCCGACATCGACCTGGTCATCGACCCGCCGGACACGCCGGTGCGATCGGGGTACCGCCGGATCGAGCTGACGACGGACCCGTTCGTCGTCATCGTTCCCGCGGGCCACCCGCTGATCGGGCAGGGCCCGGTGTCGCTGTCGGACCTCCGCCGCGAGACCTGGGTGAGCAACGACTACCCCCGCTCGATCGGGCACCGCATGGTCGTGGCGCACTGCAACGCCGTGGGCTTCCGCCCCCGCTTCACCGTCCAGGCCCAGGACCACTACACCGCCATCCGGTTCGTCGAGGCCGGCATCGGGGTGTCGGTGCTGCCGGGGCTCGCGGCGCGAGACCTCCCGGCATCCGTCGTGCGCATCCCTTTGGCCCCGCCGGCGCCGGTGCGCCACCTGGCGGCGCTCGTGCGCGATGACGGCACCCCCGACGAGGCGGCCGATCGGGCGGTGGCCCTGCTGACCGACCTCATCCACCACCCGAGCTCCCGCCTCCGCTGACCCCACACCCCGCTCAGGTGGTGGTGGGCACCGGGGTGGGGGGTGCGGGGGTGACGCTGCCCAGGGCGCCGGAGTCGAGGCGCTCCGCCAGGCGAACCCCCTCGACGTCGAGGTCGGGCAGGATCCGGTCGAGCCACCGCGGCAGGTACCAGGCACGGTCGCCGAGCAGGTGCATGAGAGCCGGGGTGAGCGTCATCCGGATGAGGACGGCATCCAACAAGACCCCGACGGCCAGCGCGAACCCGATGGGCCGCACCATCGCCAGGTGCGAGAACGCGAACCCGAGGAAGACGGAGGTCATGATGATCGCCGCGGCCGTCACGACCTTGGCGCCGTGGACGAACCCGGTGCGCACTGCGGTGCGTGAGTCCTCGCCGTGCGAGCGGGCCTCGTGCATGCCGGAGACGAGGAACATCTGGTAGTCCATGGCCAGCCCGAACAGCACGCCGATGATGATGATCGGCATCACCGACAGCAGCGGCCCGGCCTGGTGCACACCGAACAGAGCACCGAGCCACCCCCACTGGTGAACCGCGACGGTGGCGCCGAAGGCCGCGGCGATCGACAGCAGGAAGCCTCCGGTGGCGATGAGCGGCACGACGAGCGAGCGGAAGACGAGCAGCAGGATGAGGACCGACAGCCCCACGACGACGGCGAGGTAGGCCGGCAGCGCCGCGGCGAGTCGCTCGGATACCTCGATGTTCGCCACGGTCTGGCCGGTCAGGCCGAGCTTGATGTTCTCGCGCCGTTCGAGCTGGGATGCCGTGAACTCGACGCGGTGGAACGTCTCGGCCGTCGCGGGGTCGGCAGGCCCGGTGGTGGGCACGACCTGGAAGGCCAGGGTCGCCTGGTCGGGGCTGACCCCGAACGGCACGACGCTGCGCACGCCCTCGATGACCTTCAGGCGGGTGGCGATCATCGCCTGCACGTTGGCCAGCGACGCCTCATCGGTCGGTCGCAGCTCCTCGGGCAGGGTGGTCACCGCGACGATCGGGCCGTTGATGCCGGGCCCGAACTGCTCTCCGACGGTCGTGTAGGCGGTGTGCGCCGTGGTGCCGTTGGGTTCGCGACCGCCATCGGGCAGGCCGAGCTGGATCGAGCCGACCGGGATGGCCAGCACCCCGAGCACGCCCACGACGGCGAGCACCGTGAGCCACGGGCGCAGGGTCACGAGGCGCACGAACCAGCCGCCGTGCTCCTCGTCGGTGCCGTCGTCGGGCGTCGTGCGAGAGTTCGGGTCCCCGGACGTGGCGAACCCGGCGGCGCGCCAGCCGCGACGCGAGATGACCCGCGTGCCCATGAGTCGCAGCAGCGCCGGTGACACCGTGACGGCGACGAGCACGGTGACGGCCACGGTGAAGGCAGCGACCAGGCCCATCTCGGCGAGAATCGGCAGCCCGGACAGCACGAGGGCAGTCAGGGCGATGACGACGGTCAGACCGGCGAAGACCACCGCACTGCCGGCCGTGCCGACCGCGCGAGAGATCGACTCGACGAGGTCCTGCCCGTGCAGCAGCGACGTGCGGTGGCGGGTGACGATGAACAGCGCGTAGTCGATGCCGACGGCGAGGCCGAGCATGAGGGCGAGGGCGGGGGTCATCTGGTTGAGCTCGGTCACGGCCGTGAAGGCGATGGCGCCGCCGAGGCCGACACCGACACCGAGCAGGGCGACGAGCAGGGGCAGGCCGGCGGCGATGAGGCTGCCGAGCACGGCCACGAGCACGAGGAGGGCCACGGTGAGGCCGATGATCTCGCCGGCCCCGATGAGGGCGGTGTCCTGGGTGATCTCGACGCTGTAGTCGGCGTTGACTCCCGCAACGGCCAGGGCGGCCTTGGCCGAGTCCGGGATCATCGCCCGGTTCTCCACCGGCACGCTCTGCGCATCGGTGTCGAACTGCACCTGCGCGACGGCGTAGCGGCCGTCCTCGCTGACCAGGCGGGTGCCTTCGGTGGCCCGGCTGATCGCGACGCCGTCCTCGTAGGCCGCCCGGCCGGCAGCCAGCTCGGCGATGCCCTTCTCGAGCTCGGCCCGACCCTGCTCGAGCTCTTCCCGGCCCTGGGCCAGCTGGGCGCGCAGCCCGGGGATGCTCGGGTCCTGCGGGTTGGTCTCCTCGAGCTGTGCCAACAGGGCCTCGCCGGCAGCCAGCTGCCCCTCACCCTCGGCCAGCGTGGCCTGCCCCTCGTCGATGCCCTGCTGGCCGGCGTCGAGCTGCTTCTTCGCGTCGGCGAGCTGGGTCTGGCCGGCATCGAGCTGGTCCTGCGCCTCGAAGGGGTTGATGACCCGGCTGACGTTCGGCACCTCGCTCCACGTCTCGAAGACGTCCTCGACGGCGGCCCGCTGGGCGGGGGTGAAGGCGGTGTCCGAGCTGAGCACGACCGTGCCGAACCCGCCGGCCGCCTCCGGGATCTCCTCACCCAGCTGCTGGCGGACCTTCTCGAAGTCAGCGCCGGGGATGGTGAACCCGTTGCCCAACGGCTGGCTGATCGTGGCTGCCAGGGCGCCGGCCCCCACGAGGATGACGAGCCAGAGGACGAGCACGCGCCGGGCGTGGGTCGCGCACCAGCGGCCGAGTCGGTACAGGGCGGTTGACATCAGTGGTCCTCAGGGGTGGGGGTCGGGGTGGCCGGGTCGAGCCCGGTGCGAAGGTGGGTGAGGGCTCGGGCCACCGCGGCGGACAACTCGCCCTCGGGGGCTTTGGCCCAGACACGGAAGGCGGCCTCGGCGGCGCCGAGCATCGTGGAGGCGTAGGTGGCGACCAGGAGGTCGTCGGCGCCCGGTGGCAGGCGGCGGCGCAGCCATTCCTCGAGCCAGTCCAGCCAGGTGTGGGCCTCGACGAGGATCAGCCCGCGGGCGTGCGGCGACGACTCACCCGCAGCCGAGAGCACGCCGATCCGCTGGAGCAGTTCGACGTCACCGGGGTCGGTGATGACGGTCACGGCGCTGTCGAGCACGTCCTCGTCGGCCGGGCGGGCGTCGAGTCGCTCGCCGACGGAGTCGAAGAAGGCGGCGACGCTCGCCGTGAACACCGACTCGACCGAGGGGTAGTAGTTGAAGAAGGTGCGGCGAGAGACTCCGGCACGGTCGGCCACGGCATCCGCCGTCACCGCGTCGAACCCGACATCGCGCACGACGGCGTAGGCCGCCTCGGCGAGGTCGCGCGCGGTGCGCTCGCGCTTGCTCGCCCGCATGCCGGAGCCCGCAGGTGAGGCGGTGGCCGGGGATGACATGGCCTCACGGTAAGTGCAATATGCACAGGTGTGCAAAACACTCGACGAGCCACTGCGACGGGCTGCCGGGGCCCCACGGCCCGTGAGACCCTGACCCCATGGCCGAGCAGCACACCCCCGCCACCTCGAGCGCCGCGCAGGAAGCCCTGGTGCGTCGCATCCGCGACTCCGTCATCGGCGAGGACCACGTGATGACGACCCCCTACGGGCGGCGACGCGTCACCTACGCCGACTACACGGCATCCGGTCGTGCCCTGACCTTCATCGAGGACTTCATTCGCGACGAGGTGCTGCCCGGCTACGCCAACACGCACACCGAGTCCAGCGGCACCGGCCTGCAGACGACCCGCCTTCGCGAGGACGCGCGGCGGATCATCGCGGATGCCGTTCACGGCGACGCCGACACGGTGGTCGTCTTCGCGGGGTCGGGGTGCACCGGGGCGATCGACAAGCTCATCGGGGTGCTCGGGCTGCGCATCCCGTCGGCGCTGGAGGACCGCTGGCACCTGACCGAGGCGATCCCGCGCGACCAGCGACCGGTGGTCTTCATCGGCCCCTACGAGCACCACTCCAACGAGATCCCGTGGCGCGAGTCGATCGCCGACGTCGTCACCATCCGCGAGGACGCCGACGGCGGGGTGTGCCGCGACGACCTGCGCGCCCGGCTGGAGGAGTACGCCGACCGGCCGCTGAAGATCGGCTCGTTCAGCGCGGCATCCAACGTCACCGGCATCGTCTCGGACACGCACGGGGTGTCGGCGCTGCTGCACGAGCACGGGGCGCTCGCGTTCTGGGACTTCGCGGCGGCGGCGCCGTACGTCGACATCGAGATGACCGCGCCGGTGGGCGGCGACCCGGCCGCGTACAAGGACGCGATCTTCCTGTCGCCACACAAGTTCATCGGTGGGCCGTCGACGCCCGGGGTGCTCATCGCCCGGCGCGAGCTGTTCGGCAACCGGGTGCCCGTCGTGCCCGGCGGTGGCACGGTCGCGTACGTCAACCCCGAGGACCACGCGTTCGTCACCGACGCCGCGCACCGCGAGGAGGGTGGCACCCCGGCGATCATCGAGTCGGTGCGCGCTGGCCTGGTGTTCCAGCTGAAGGAGGCGGTCGGGGTCGAGACGATCCGCGCCCACGAGGAGCGGCTGCTCTCGCGCGCCGTCGAGGCCTGGCGGGCCGAGCCGGCGATCGAGATCCTCGGCAACCTCGACGCGCCGCGGCTGTCGATCGTCTCGTTCGTCGTTCGAGCGCCCTCGGGTCACTGGCTGCACCACAACTTCGTCGTCGCCCTGCTCAACGACCTGTTCGGCATCCAGGCGCGCGGTGGGTGCTCGTGCGCGGGGCCCTACGGCCACCGGCTGCTCGGCATCGACATCGAGCGCTCGCACGAGTTCGAGCGCGAGATCACCGGCGGCTGCGAGGGCATCAA
>NZ_DAORSO010000106.1:0-8231 GCF_035443565.1 Ornithinibacter sp.
GGGCTTTGGTGCCCGACGGATTGGTGAGCGAAAGGTCACGCGGCGGTGTCACGCAGGACTGGCGGGCGGTGACACGCAGCGGCGTCGCGCAGATCGGTGGGCGGTCTCACGCGGCGGTGTCACGCATGTCGGGCGGGCGGGTGATGTGCGTGCGCCCAGAGGGGGTGGTCCACGTGCAGACCCCGTCTGGAGTCATCGTCACCCCCCAGCCGGCGTGGTGCTTGAAGCCATGGTGCGCGGGGCAGAGTGCCTGCAGATTCCCCTCCTCGGTCTGCCCGGCCGGAAAGGCCACGACGTGGTCGAGGTGGCACCGCCGAGCCTGCACCGAGCACCCGGGGAAGCGGCAGTGCCCGTCGCGCGCTCGCACCTTGGCCGCGAGCGCCGCATGCGGACGGTAGGTGCGCCACTGCGGGAGCCGCCCATCCGCCGAGCCCGGTGTCCCGTCGATGATCCGCACCCCCGTGTCGGGGTCGTTGAGCAAGGCGGCTACCCGGTCGGGCAGCAGCGCACCCGCTCCCGGCGTCTGGATCAGCCCCGGGACGAACCACACCGGCGCACCGGTGAGGTCAGTGACCCGTGGCGGCGGAGCCGGAACAGCTCCAGTCGTTGCAGTGGGATTTGCTGCAATCGGCGGACCAGGTTCAGCGCCGGGCTGCGGATCAGGATCCGTCGGTGGTCGTGGCGGCGGGCGGTGCGAGAGGAACGGATTGGCCTCCGTCTCGAGCCAGGCCCCCACCGATCGGCCATGGGCGCGCTCCAGCGCCCCCGCGTCGAGGGTGTGGCGCGTGACTGAGCCCAAGACCAGGTCGATCACGACCGCGTCACCACCCTGCGGAGGCTCGTCACCACCCTGCGGACGCATGGCTGCCTCAGCAGCAGTCCGCTCCCCGACCCGCTCGACGAACGACGGCGGCACGGTGCTCGCGACCGGCACCACGAGCTCGACCACCGTCTGCACCGTGGCATTGCCCAGCACCAGATCAGCCAACGCATCAACCCGCGCCTGCTCCACCGTTCGCCGCTGCCGCGGAGCCCCGGGCGCCACCGAACCGTCAGATGTTCCACGCACGGAACCAGCAGGATCAGCACCAGCATGATCAGCACCACCGGCAGCAGCCACACCCGCACGTTCAGCACCACTCGCGCGATCAGCAGCCAGGTACTCCTGCGCCAAGGCATCGATGGCGGCGAACATCCGCCGCGACACCTCGTCAGGCAGGTCCGCCGTCCACCGCATCACGCCAGCCACCTGCGACGCGCCGACCCGCAGGCATCGCCGCTTCGGCGCCCGGGCCTGACCCCGCGCGACCGACTCGGCGTCCGCCCGGGCCGCCGCAGACCGCGCCCGCTCGACCAGACGCGGCTTCGGCAACGCCCCCACGTCGCCGGCGAACAACCGCGCCTCGAACTCGACCAGGTGCTTGGCATCGACGTCAGCAGCAGCCGCCACCACGGCATCCACCCGCCACGGCTCCAGGTCGCCCGCCAGCGCCAGCCCCAACGTCGTCGGCAGCTCCATCAACCATCGTGCCCGGTTCAACCGCGTGCGCATCGTGCGCGGGCTGATCCGCAACTCAGGAGCCAACATCGAGGCCGCGACCTGCTCGGGTTCCGGCAGCGCTACCGCGCCGCGATCCCCGTGCCACACCCCACCAGCGGCCTCGACCTCCGCACGCTGCGCGTCACGCGCGCTCATCAGATCGGCCGCGTGGTGCTCCTGCGCATCGAGCACGTGCTCGGCGAAGCGGTCGACGGCCACCGCCTGCATCGCGACCGCCCACGACGACACCCGCTGGGTCGCCACGACCACCGCCTCGGCGGCATCCACGCCCAGCCCCGACACGGCATCCGCAGTCATCGTGGACAACAAGACCGCCAGTTCACCCGGCGGCGACTGCCGCACCTGGGTGACGCTCGGGAACCGGTCGATGTCCATGAACTGACACTACGGGCGACCACCGACAGGCCCTCTGACCTGCACGAACGACCGACGCCGAGCCCCGGCTCAGGCCAGCAGGCGGTACCCGATGCCCGGCTCCGTGACGATGTGGACGGGCCTCGACGGGTCCGCTTCCAGCTTGCGGCGCAGCTGGTTGCCGTAGACCCGCAGGTAGTTCGACTCCCGCCCGTACCCGGGCCCCCAGACGGCCTTGAGCAGGTCGGCCTGGGTCACCACCCGGCCGCGGTGCCGGGCCAGCTCACCGAGCAGCCGCCACTCCGTCGGCGTGAGGTGCACCGGCTCGCCCGACCGGGTCGCCGTCAGGGTCGCGAAGTCCACCGTGAACGACTCGGTCACCACCGCGGGGATGCCGCCCAGAGCATCGGCGTCTCCACCCCCACGACGCAGCGCCGACCGCACCCGAGCCATCAACTCGTCCATGCCGAACGGCTTGGTCACGTAGTCGTCGGCACCCTCGTCGAGCGCCTCGACCTTGTCATCGGACTGCTGCCGCGCCGACAGGACGACGACCGGCACCCGCGAGCGCGCCCGCAGGCGCCGCAGCACCTCAACACCGTCGAGGTCGGGCAGCCCGAGGTCGAGGATGACCAGGTCGGCAGGAGCGTCGTCGAGCGTCGCCAAGGCGTCGCGGCCGGTCGCCACCTCCTCGACCTCGTAGCCACGGGCCCGCAGGTTGATGCGCAGCGTGCGCCGGATCGTCTCGTCGTCGTCCACGACCAGCACCCGTTCACCCATCACGAACCTCCCTCGTCATGAACGGCCGCCGCGCTCGGCAGGTCGACCACCATGGTCAGGCCACCCCCGGGGGTCTGTTCAGCCGAGACCTCGCCGCCCATGGCCTCGGCGAGACCACGCGCGACGGCGAGCCCCAGCCCGACGCCGTCCCCCGCGGGAGCGTCGCCGTATCGCTGGAACGGTAGGAAGATCCGGTCGCGGCCGTCCTCGGGGACACCTGGCCCGGTGTCCACCACCCGCACCTGCACCCGGTCACCGAGCCCGCTCGTCGCCACCCGGACGGTCCCCGGCCGAGGCTGGTGGCGCACCGCGTTCTCGACGATGTTGCCGATGACGCGGTCGAGCAGCCCCGGGTCGGCGAGGACCAACCGCGCCGAAGGGTCCAGCGACCACGTGACCCGCTCGGGTTCGCCAACGCCCGCCACCGCCGCGGGGACGATCTCGCCGAGGTCGACGGGGCGCGGCGACGCCACGAGCGCACCGGCCTGCAGGCGCGACATGTCCAGCAGGTTGCCGATCAGCACGTCGAGCCGGTCGGCCGACTCCTCGATCGCCGCCTCGAGCTCGGCCTCGTCCTCCGCGGAGAAGATGACCTCCGTCGACCGCAGGCTGCCGATGGCCGCCTTGATCCCCGCGAGCGGTGTGCGCAGGTCGTGCGAGACGGCCGACAGCAGTGCCGTTCGCGCCGTGCTGTCCCGAGCAAGAGCGGTGGCTTCCCCGACCGACCGCTGGAGCGCCTGCCGCTGCAGGATGGCACCCGCGTGGGTGGCGAAGGCGGCGAGCAAACGTCGGCGGTCGGCGGGGAGGCGAACCCCGACGAGGACGAGGTCGTGGGCGTCGTCGGCCTCGGCCCGAGCCACGTCACCGGATGCCGGGAGCGCGCCTCCCGCTCCCACCTCGCCCGAGCGCGCCACCACCTCCTCGGCGTGCTCCGCGCTCGCGCGCCGCACGACGACCGCTTCCTCTGCCCCGAACATGTCGACGGCCCGGTCGAGCAGCAGGGACAGCTGGCCGGTGGAGCCGAGCAGGGTGTGCGTGAGCTCCGCGAGGGCCGCCGACTCCTGCTGTGCGTCGATGGCCGCCTCGGCGCGCCGGGCACTGCGGTGCACGACGAACGCGACGACGGCAGCGACGGCCACGAAGACGACGAGGGCGACGGCGTTGACCGGCTCGGCGATGGTGAGGTTGCCGACGGGTGACGTGAAGAACCAGTTGAGCAGCACCGAGGAGGACACCGCACCGACCAGGGCCGGCCCGATGCCACCGAGCAGGGCCACGAGCACGGCCAGCAGCAGGTAGAGCGGAACGGTGAGGGGCAGCCCCGGGTCCGTCGGCAGCAGCGTCAGCAGTGCCGTGAGCAGCACAGGGCCGATGAGCGCGGCGGCGTACCCGAGGCGCACGCGTCGCCCCGGCAACCCCGGGGCCGGCACCCTCCACCCACGACCGGCCGCGAACGAGTGCGTGACGACGTGGACGTCGATGTCCCCCGACCGCGCGATGACCTCCTCGGTCGTGCTCGGCGAGAGCAGGGTGCTCCAGCGCGCGCGACGCGTGCTCCCGATGACGACCTGTGAGGCGTTGACGCCGCGAGCGAAGTCCAGCACGGCATCCGGGAGATCGTCACCGCTCACGGTGTGGAAGCTGCCACCGAGCTCGTCGGTGAGCCGCCGCTGCTGGGCCAGCCGGGGAAGGTCCGGCCCGGCGAGTCCGTCGGCGCGCGACACGTGCACGGCGAGCAGTTCGCCGCCGGCCCCGCGGGACGCGATCCGGGCCCCGCGGCGCAGCAGCGTCTCCCCCTCGGCACCCCCGGACAGTGCGACCACGACCCGCTCCCGGGTGGGCCAGGTGCTCTGGATGCCGTGGTCGGCCCGGTAGCGCCCCATCCCCTCGTCGACCCGGTCGGCCAACCAGAGCAGCGCGAGCTCGCGCAGGGCGGAGAGGTTGCCGACCCGGAAGTAGTTGGCGAGGGCGGCGTCGACCTTCTCGGGGCGGTACACGTTGCCGTGGGCCATCCGTCGCCGCAGCGCCTCGGGCGACATGTCGACCAGCTCGATCTGCTCGGCCCGGCGGACGACCTCGTCGGGCACCGTCTCGCGCTGGACGATCCCCGTGATCGACTCGACGGCATCGTTGAGCGACTCCAGGTGCTGGATGTTGACGGTCGAGATGACGTCGATCCCTGCGTCGAGCAGCTCGTCGATGTCCTGCCACCGCTTCTCGTGGCGGCTCCCCGGGGCGTTGGTGTGGGCGAGCTCGTCCACGAGCGCCACCGCGGGCCGGCGGGTCAGCACGGCATCGAGGTCCATCTCGTCGACCGTCGCCCCCCGGTGGGTCACCACCCGCCGCGGCAGGACCTCCAGGCCGTCGAGCAGCTGGGCCGTGTGCGGTCGGCCGTGCGTCTCGACGAGGCCGACGACGACGTCGGTGCCCCGCTCGAGGCGCCGGTGGGCCTCGTCGAGCATCGCCACGGTCTTGCCGACCCCGGGGGCGGCCCCGAGGTAGATGCGCAACCGGCCGCGTCCCATGGCGACATTGTCACTGACGGGGCGCGACGGCATCCGCGTCTGCCAGGTCTGCGTTGAGTTCGGTGACGTTCACGCGGTCCTGCCCGAGGAAGCCGAGCGCGGCGCCCTCGGTGTGGTCGGCGACCATGGCCAGCACCTGCTCGAGCGGGATTCCGCGGGCGCCGGCGACGCGCGGCGCCTGGTACGCGGCGTACTCGGGCGAGATGTGCGGGTCCAGACCACTCGCGGATGCCGTGAGCGCGTCGGGCGGGATGCCCACGGTCGCGTCGGGGTTGGCAGCGCGCAGGGCGGTCTCCCGCTCGGCCACGGCGTCGGCCAGGGCCTGCGCGTTCGGGCCGAGGTTGGAACCCCCACTGGTGTCACCGGAGTGCTCGGACACCGACGGTCGAGCCTGGAACCACTGCGGCCCCTCGGCGGCCTGGCCGAGCAGGCTGGATCCGACGACCTCGCCGTCGACCTCGATGAGGGATCCGGCCGCCTGGTGGGGCAGGGCGATGCCCACGGCGAGGATCGCGGCGGGATAGATCACCCCCACGAGGACGGTCAGCACGAGCAGCGCCTTGACCGAGGCGAGGAGCTGGCGGGCGATGGCCACGGTTATCACCTGAGTCCGGGGAGGAGGGAGACGAGCAGGTCGATGAGCTTGATGCCGACGAACGGCGCCGCGAGGCCACCGAGGCCGTAGACGAGGAGGTTGCGACGCAGCATCCGGTGGGCGGAGACCGCGCGGTAGGCCACCCCGCGAAGGGACAGCGGGATGAGCGCGATGATGATGAGGGCGTTGAAGATGACCGCCGAGAGCATCGCCGACTCGGGGCTCGAGAGCTTCATGACGTTGAGGGCCTCGAGGCCGGGGAAGATGCCGACGAACATCGCGGGGATGATCGCGAAGTACTTGGCGACGTCGTTGGCGATCGAGAAGGTGGTCAGGGCGCCGCGGGTGATGAGCAGCTGCTTGCCGATGGCCACGACGTCGATGAGCTTGGTGGGGTCGGAGTCGAGGTCGACCATGTTGCCGGCCTCCTTGGCCGCCGACGTGCCCGTGTTCATGGCGACGCCGACGTCGGCCTGGGCGAGCGCCGGGGCGTCGTTGGTGCCGTCACCGGTCATCGCGACGAGCTTGCCGCCCTCCTGCTCGGCCTTGATCAGCGCCATCTTGTCCTCGGGGGTGGCCTCGGCGAGGAAGTCGTCGACTCCGGCCTCGGCTGCGATGGCCGCCGCGGTGCGCGGGTTGTCACCCGTGATCATCACCGTGCGGATGCCCATCTCCCGCAGCTGCTCGAAGCGCTCGCGCATGCCGGGCTTCACGACGTCCTTGAGGTGGATCACGCCGAGGGTGCGGGCGGGTTCACCGGGTCGCGACAGCGCCACGACGAGGGGGGTGCCGCCGCTCGCGCTGATGCCGTCCACCGCCTCCTCGAGGTCGTCCGCGACGCGTCCGCCGGATGCCTCGACCCAGGCGGCGACTGCTGAACCCGCTCCCTTGCGCACGCAGGTGCCGTCGGGCAGGTCGACCCCGGACATCCGGGTGGAGGCCGAGAAGGGGACGAAGTCGGCGCCGGCCCGGCGCAGCTCGGCGAAGGACCCGGTCGCCGGGTCGACTCCGCACGCGAGGGCGTGGTCGACGATGGAGCGCCCCTCGGGCGTCTCGTCGGCCAGGGAGGAGAGGTGGGCCGCCCGCAGCAGATCGCCCCGGCTGGCGCCGCCCAACGCCACGACATCACTGGCCTGCCGGTTGCCGAAGGTGATCGTGCCCGTCTTGTCCAGCAGCAGGGTGCTGACGTCGCCGGCGGCCTCGACGGCCCGGCCGGACATCGCGAGCACGTTGTGCTGCACGAGACGGTCCATGCCGGCGATGCCGATGGCTGACAGCAGCGCTCCGATCGTCGTCGGGATGAGGCAGACGAGCAGGGCCACGAGGACGACGAGCGAGAGTCGCTGACCCGAGTAGACGGCCATCGGCTGGATGGCTCCGACAGCCAGGACGAAGATCAGGGTCAACGTGGTCAGCAGGATGGTCAGGGCGATCTCGTTCGGGGTCTTCTGGCGGGCAGCCCCCTCGACGAGCGCGATCATCCGGTCGATGAAGGTCTCGCCCGGTCTGCTCGTGATCTTCACGACGATCCGGTCCGAGAGCACGGTCGTGCCTCCGGTGACGGCGCAGCGGTCCCCGCCGGACTCGCGGATCACCGGCGCGGACTCCCCGGTGATCGCCGACTCGTCGACGGTGGCCACACCCTCGACGACGTCACCGTCGCCGGGGATGACCTGGCCCGCCTCGACGACGACGAGGTCACCGAGCCGCAGATCGGTGCCGGGGACCACCTCTTCGCTGCCCTCACCCAGCAGGCGCCGGGCCGTGGTGTCGGTGCGGGTCTGGCGCAGGCTCTGCGCCTGCGCGCGACCGCGGCCCTCGGCGACGGCCTCGGCGAGGTTGGCGAAGAGCACGGTGGCCCACAGCCAGAGCGTGATCGAGACGGAGAACACCGACGGGTCGAGCACGGCGAGCACGGTGGTGAACACCGAGCCGACCCACACCACGAAGATGACGGGCGAGCGGAACGTGTGCCGCGGGTCGAGCTTGGCGAACGCCTGCGGCAAGGCGTCAACCGCGGTGCGGACCAGGACGAGGCTCATGACAGGGCCTCTGCGATGGGCCCGAGAGCGAGGGCCGGGAAGAAGGTGAGCCCTGCGACGACGACGACGGTGCCGGCGAGCAGGACGGTGAACAGGGGTGTGTCGGTCGGCATCGTCCCGGCGGTCACGGGACGCCGGCGTTGGGCTGCGAGCGCCCCGGCGAGGGCGAGGACGAGGACGATCGGGACGAACCGCCCGAGGGCCATGCACAGGGCCAGCGTGAGGTTGAGATACGGCTGGTCGGCGGCGAGCCCGGCGAAGGCGGACCCGTTGTTGTTCGACGCGGACGTGTAGGCGTACATCATCTCGGTGAGCCCGTGCGGCCCGTCGTTGTGCAGCCCGGCCAGGGACACCGGTAGCAGGACGGCGAGGCC
>NZ_DAORSO010000107.1:0-6773 GCF_035443565.1 Ornithinibacter sp.
TCGAGGTCGTCAAGGGCGGCCTCATCCTCGACATCGGCCTGCGCGGCTTCCTGCCTGCCTCCCTCGTCGAGATGCGTCGCGTCCGCGACCTCCAGCCGTACGTCGGCAAGGAGATCGAGGCCAAGATCATCGAGCTCGACAAGAACCGCAACAACGTGGTCCTGTCGCGCCGTGCCTGGCTCGAGCAGACCCAGTCCGAGGTCCGCACGACCTTCCTCAAGGAGCTCGGCAAGGGCCAGGTCCGCAGCGGTGTCGTGTCCTCGATCGTCAACTTCGGTGCGTTCGTCGACCTCGGTGGCGTCGACGGTCTCGTCCACGTCTCCGAGCTGTCCTGGAAGCACATCGACCACCCGTCCGAGGTCGTCGAGGTCGGCGACGAGGTCACCGTCGAGGTGCTCGACGTCGACATGGACCGCGAGCGCGTCTCGCTGTCGCTGAAGGCCACGCAGGAAGACCCGTGGCAGCACTTCGCCCGCACCCACGCGATCGGTCAGGTCGTCCCGGGCAAGGTCACCAAGCTCGTCCCGTTCGGTGCGTTCGTGCGCGTCGACGACGGCATCGAGGGCCTGGTGCACATCTCCGAGCTGGCCGAGCGCCACGTCGAGCTGCCTGAGCAGGTCGTCACCGTCGGTACCGACATCTTCGTCAAGGTCATCGACATCGACCTCGAGCGTCGCCGCATCTCGCTGTCGCTCAAGCAGGCCAACGAGGACGGCGCCAACCAGGTCGAGTTCGACCCGACGCTGTACGGCATGGCCGCCGAGTACGACGAGAAGGGTGACTACAAGTACCCCGAGGGCTTCGACGCCGAGACCAACGAGTGGCTCGAGGGCTTCGAGGCGCAGCGTGAGATCTGGGAGAAGCAGTACGCCGAGGCACACGCTCGCTGGGAGGCCCACCGGGCCCAGGTCGAGGCGTTCGCCAAGGCCGACGCCGAGGCTGCTGGTGGCAGCAACGAGACGTCCTACTCGTCCGAGACCGGTTCCACGCCGGCCGAGGACGGTGGCGCCCCGCGTCCGCCGGCCCCCGCTGCTGAGGGCACCCTCGCCTCCGACGAGGCGCTCGCCGCACTGCGCGAGAAGCTCACCGGTAACTGACGCCATCGGCATCCCTGATCGGATGCCGTGACATCACCGACGAAGGCCCGGTCACCCCGTGAGGGGTGGCCGGGCCTTCGTCGGTTGAGGTCAGCGGGCCAGACCCTGGGCCGGGATCACGAGCTTCTGTCCGACGATGATGAGGTCCATGTCCTCGAGCTTGTTGATGGCCGCGATGTCCACCCAGCGCAGGCCGAACTTCTGCGCCAGTGCGGACACGGTGTCGCCGGGCTGGACGACGTAGATCTGCTCGGCGGGCGGCACCGGGGGAGCAGGCGGGGCCGGAGGTCCGCTCAGCTTCAGCACCTGACCCACCGTGATGACGTTCGCGTCCTTGATCGCGTTCCAGCGCACGAGGTCGTCCACGGTCAGCTCGTAGGTGGCGGCGAGCTTGGCGAGCGTGTCCCCGGCGACGACCGTGTGGGTGGGGTTCGGGTCGGTCAGGAGGATCACCTGCCCCACGGAGATCTTGTTGGGGTCCTTGATGCCGTTCCACGTCATCAGGTCCGCGAGGGCGACCTTGTGCTTGGCGGCGATCTGTCCGAGGGTGTCGCCCGAGACGACGGTGTGTGTGGTTGCCATGGCTGGCAGGTTAGCCGCGCGCATCGTCGTGCCACGACGAATCGGGGAACACCTGTGACGACTCCTTGTAGGGTCACCGGCATGCTGCGCGTGGGCCTCACCGGGGGAATCGGGTCGGGCAAGTCCACGGTGTCGGCCCAGCTGACGTCGCTGGGTGCCGTCGTCATCGATGCGGATGCCGTGGCGCGCGAGGTCGTCGAACCCGGTACCCCTGCGCTGGGAGCCATCGCCGACCGCTTCGGGCCGGAGGTGCTGACCAGCGACGGGGTGCTCGACCGGCCGGCCCTGGGCCGCCTCGTGTTCGGGGACGCCGCTGCCCTGCGTGACCTCGAGGCCATCACCCACCCGGCGATCTGGGCCCGCACGAGCGAGCTCATGGCCGCCGTGCCACCGGGGCGGGTGATGGTGCACGACATGCCCCTGCTCGTCGAGAAGCAGATGGCGGCCGACTACCACCTCGTCGTCGTCGTCGGGGTGGGGGAGGCCATCCGGGTCCGCCGGCTCGTCGACCTGCGCGGCATGTCGGAGCACGACGCGCGGGCCCGGATCGCCGCGCAGGCCTCTGACGAGCAACGCCGTGCCGCGGCCGACGTCTGGCTCGACAACGAGGGCACCACCGAGGCGTTGCGAGCCGCGGTCCTGCGACTGTGGCACGAGCGGATCGAGCCCTTCGACCTCAACCTGACCCACGGCATCCGATCGCGGTTGTCCCACCCGACGATCTCGGCGCCGGACCCGACATGGCCAGCCCAGGCGGCGCGCCTGCTCGCGCGCATCCGACACGCCGTCGGCGACGTCGCGCTCACGCTCGACCACATCGGCTCCACGGCCGTGCCGGGTCTGGTCGCGAAGGACGTCATCGACCTCCAGGTGGGGGTCGCCTCGCTCGCGGACGCCGACGCACCTGAGTTCGTCACGGCGATGGCTGCCGCGGGGTTCGTCCGGGCCGAGGGCGACTGGCACGACAACGGCAAGGACGGCACGTCGTGGCCCAAGCGGTTCCACGGGTCGTGCGACCCCGGCCGGGTCGCCCACGTCCACGTCCGCGAGGTGGGTTCACCCGGCTGGTCCTGGGCGCTGATGTTCCGTGACTGGCTGCGGGCCGATCCGAGCGAGCGGGCCTCGTACGCCTGCATGAAGACCGACCTCGCCGCGAAGGCGGGCTCGATCGAGCATTATGTCAACGGCAAGGAGCCCTGGTTCGACGCCGCTGACCAGCGGGCTCGTACGTGGGCCGAGTCCACCGCCTGGGTGCCGCCCATCGGGCGTGCCTGAGGAGCGGGACGCGCAACCGGGCCAGCTGTCGGTGGCTCGGCATACCGTAGGGACATGCGTCCGACGACAGATCTGCAGCGCCGCGTGGCGCCCTTCGAGGTGGTCTCCGACTTCGAGCCTGCCGGCGACCAGCCCCAGGCCATCTCCGACCTCACGAAGCGCATCCGGGCGGGCGAGCAGGACACCGTCCTGCTCGGTGCGACGGGCACCGGCAAGTCGGCGACCACCGCATGGCTCATCGAGCAGGTCCAGCGGCCGACCCTGGTCATGGCGCCGAACAAGACCCTGGCCGCCCAGCTGGCCAACGAGTTCCGTGAGCTGCTTCCCAACAACGCCGTCGAGTACTTCGTCAGCTACTACGACTACTTCCAGCCCGAGGCGTACGTACCGCAGACCGACACGTACATCGAGAAGGACTCCTCGATCAACGACGAGGTCGAGCGGCTTCGGCACAGCGCCACGAACTCGCTGCTGACCCGGCGTGACGTCATCGTCGTGGCGTCGGTGTCCTGCATCTACGGGCTCGGCACCCCGCAGGAGTACGTCGACCGGATGGTCCGGTTGCGCGTCGGTGACGAGGTGCCTCGCGATGACCTCCTGCGCAAGTTCGTCCAGATGCAGTACACGCGCAACGACCTGGCGTTCACGCGTGGCACCTTCCGGGTTCGGGGTGACACCGTCGAGATCATCCCGATGTACGAGGAGCTCGCGGTGCGCATCGAGTTCTTCGGCGACGAGGTTGAAGCCATCTACACCTTGCACCCGCTGACCGGTGAGGTCGTGCGCGAGGAGTCGGAGATGTACGTCTTCCCTGCCTCCCACTACGTTGCCGGCCCGGAACGCATGGAGCGGGCGATCGCCGGCATCGAGAGCGAGCTCGAGCAGCAGCTCGCCCTCTTCGAGCGGCAGGGCAAGCTGCTCGAGGCCCAGCGCCTGCGGATGCGCACGACGTACGACATCGAGATGATGCGCCAGGTCGGCTCGTGCTCGGGGATCGAGAACTACTCGATGCACATCGACGGCCGCCTCCCGGGCACGGCCCCGAACTGCCTGCTCGACTACTTCCCCGAGGACTTCCTGCTCGTCATCGACGAGTCACACGTCACCGTGCCGCAGATCGGCGCGATGTACGAGGGCGACGCGTCTCGCAAGCGCACCCTGGTCGACCACGGCTTCCGGCTGCCCTCGGCGATGGACAACCGACCCCTGAAGTGGGAGGAGTTCCTCGAGCGCATCGGTCAGACCGTCTACCTGTCGGCCACCCCGGGCGCCTACGAGCTGACCAAGGCCACCGGTGTCGTCGAACAGATCATCCGCCCGACGGGTCTGATCGACCCCGAGATCATCCTCAAGCCCACCAAGGGCCAGATCGACGACCTCCTGCACGAGATCCGCACCCGCGCCGACAAGGACGAGAGGGTGCTCGTCACGACGCTGACCAAGAAGATGGCCGAGGACCTCACCGACTACCTGCTCGACAAGGGAGTGCGGGTTCGATACCTGCACTCCGACATCGACACCCTGCGCCGGGTGGAACTGCTGCGTGAGCTGCGTCTGGGGGAGTACGACGTCCTCGTCGGGATCAACCTGCTCCGCGAGGGTCTCGACCTGCCCGAGGTCTCTCTCGTCGCGATCCTCGACGCCGACAAGGAGGGCTTCCTGCGCTCCAGCCGCAGCCTCATCCAGACGATCGGGCGCGCGGCTCGCAACGTCTCCGGCCAGGTGCACATGTACGCCGACAAGGTGACCCCGTCGATGGCCGAGGCGGTGGAGGAGACCACCCGGCGCCGGGAGAAGCAGATCGCCTACAACCTCGAGCGCGGGATCGACCCCCAGCCGTTGCGCAAGAAGATCGCCGACATCACCGACATGCTGGGCCGTGAGGACGCCGACACCCAAGAGCTCCTGGGTTCCGGGCGGGCACAGTCGCGCGGCAAGAGCGACGGTGGTCGTGGCGGACGGGGGGCGGCCGCGGCTGATGCATCGCTGGCTACCCGTCGAACCGGCCCGGTCGCCGCCAGTGACCTCGCCGCCCTCATCCAGGAACTCAGCACGCAGATGCACCAGGCCGCCGCTGATCTGCACTTCGAGCTCGCCGCCCGACTGCGAGACGAGGTCGGCGACCTCAAGAAGGAGCTGCGCCAGATGAGCGAGGCCACCAAGTAGGCGCGCTCAGCCGGTGTTCTGCAGCCCTGCTGCCAGTCCGTTGATGGTGAGCAGCAGGGGCCGCTTCCACCCGACCGCCTCCTCCTCGCCGTGCTCACGGATCTCGCTCAGGCCGCGCAGCTGCAGGTGGCTGAGCATGTCGACGAACGGGCGACGCAGCCGGACGGCGGTGTGCAGGTGTGGCTTGCGGGCGAGCATCTCGTCCTGGTCGAGCAGGCTGAGCACCTCGCGGCGGGTGCGGGCGAGTTCGTCGAGCACCCGCTCGGCGAGGTCGGGTCGGCCTCCGAGCTCGAGGAACCGCGCTGCCAGCCGGTCATCGGTCTTGGCCAGGCTCATCTCGGCGACGTCGACGAGGGCGGCGAAGACCGGCCACTCGCGATACGCCTCTCGCGCCAGGGTCGGGTCACCCAGGGCCTCGAGCCCGCTGCCGAGGCCGTACCACCCCGGGAGGTTGACCCGGGTCATCGACCAGGCGAACACCCACGGGATCGCCCTCAGGTCCTCGAGGCTGCGACCGCTTTCGGTGCCGCTGCGGCGGCTCGGCCGCGACCCCAGTCTTAGGTCCGCGAGCAGGTCCAGCGGGCTGGACATGGCGAAGAAGTCGGCGAACCCGGGCTGTTCCACCAGGGCCCGGAACGCCCGCTTGCTGGCGTCGTCGACCACGGCCGCGACATCGGCGTAACGCAGCCGGGCAGACTCTCTGGCGGCGGCGTGCGTCGGGTTGTCGGTGAGGAGCACCGCTGACGCCACCCGCTCGAGGTGTTGCTCGGCGATGCGGATGTCGGCGTACCTGGCGAAGATGACCTCGCCCTGCTCGGTGACCTTGAATCGGCCGTCGACCGAGCCCGACGGTTGGGCGGCGATCGCCCGGTGCAGCGGGCCACCCCCACGACCGAGGGATCCTCCGCGGCCGTGGAACAGGGTCAGTGTCACCTCGTGGCGCGCCGCCCATTCGACGAGGGCCTGCTGGGCGCGGTGCAGTGCCAAGGTCGCCGAGGCCGGGCCGACGTCCTTGGCCGAGTCCGAGTACCCGAGCATGACCTCGACCTCACGGTCGACACCCTCGAGCCACGCCGCCGTCGACGACAGGCCCATCCACCGCTCGAGGGTCGTGTCGGCAGCATCGAGGTCGGCGCCGGTCTCGAACAGCGGAACGACGTCGAGGGAGAGCGGCCGTGTGCCGACGGCGAGCCGAGCGAGGGCTCGCACGGCGACGAGGTCGCTGGCGCTCTGGCTGAACGAGACGATGTACCGGCCGCAGCTGCGCTGACCCCAGCGCTGCTGCAACCACGACATGACGCGCAACGTGTCGAGCACCTCCCGAGTGGTCGCACTTGCTGCTGCGGTGAGTTCGGGCCAGCCGTTGATCGCCAGGTCGTCGAGGAAGGCCGCGTCCGTGGCGGCCGCAGCCGGGTCGGTGACCTCACCGGGAAGCAGGGAGATCAGCTCGGTGAGCGCCGCCCGGTGCACGGCACTGTGCTGACGCACCTCGAGCTCGGCGAGGTGGAAGCCGAAGGTCTGCAGCATCCACACGACGTCCTGCAGCTCGCCGCGCGCGGCCCGGGCGTCACCAGCGGCGACGAGCGACTCCTGCACGAGCAAGAGGTCCGCGAGCGCCTCGTCCGGCCCGGAGTACGCCAGGCCCGCCTGCTC
>NZ_DAORSO010000107.1:6873-8130 GCF_035443565.1 Ornithinibacter sp.
GTGGGGCGGGTGATGCGCAGGGTGGAGGTGCGCTGGAGGATGTCGATGTCGTCGAGCATGCGGCGGCGGGAGTCCGCACGCTCCGACGGGCCCGACTCGGGGTCGTCGTGGACGTCGAGGTGGGCCGCGATGCGCCGCAGGGCGGACGCCACCGCACGGCGCCGGGCCTCGGTCGGGTGGGCCGTGAGCACCGGGTGGATCCGCATGGCCGCGATCCGTGCCCGGGCGTCCGACCCGGATGCCGCGACGTCCGCGATCGCGGGGCCGATGTCGCCGGTCTCGGCGCTCCCACCGAACTCGCCGTCCTCGCGACGCACCGACCGGGCGCGGTGCCGTTCCTCCGCGAGGTTCGTCAGGTGCAGGTGCACGGTGAGCAGCCGCGCGATGAGCTCGGCGGTCTGCGGGTCGAGGCTGTTGACGAGCTCGCCCGGGGCGTCGGGGTCCTCGGAGCGGCAGCGCGCCTCGAGGGCGTCGGTGATCTCCAGCAGGTCACCGCGGCCGGACTCCAGGATGACCTGCCGGTGCAGGCTGGTGAGCAGGGACAGGTCGTCGAGCATGCTGGCCATGGGTGCAGCCTAGGGTCGAGCGGACACAGCAGGCCGAGGGCGTTCGCTCCTCGGTAGACTCCCGCAAGTGATCCCAGCGATGCTTCCGGCTGCCACCCCGTCCCTCGACCTCGACCCGTGGGTGTGGCTGGTGACGATCGGGATCGCCGTTGCGGTTCTCGTCTTCGACGTCATCTGGATCGCCCGAAACCCGCACCGGCCCTCCAACAAGGAGACGGGTATCGCGCTCGGCATCTACATCGGTGCTGCCATCCTGTTCGGGCTGGGGATGTGGTTCTTCGCCGGTGGTCAGCTGGCGGGCGAGTTCTTCGCGGGCTGGCTGACGGAGTACTCGCTCTCGGTCGACAACCTGTTCATCTTCCTGCTGATCATGGCGAAGTTCGCCGTCCCGGAGAAGCTGCAGCAGTTCGCCCTGATGATCGGCATCATCATCGCGATCGTCCTGCGAGGGCTGTTCATCTGGCTCGGTGCCGCCGCGATCAACAACTTCAGCTGGGTCTTCTACATCTTCGGCGCCTTCCTCATCTACACCGCCGTCAAGCTCGCCCGGGAAGGCGAGAGTGACGATGAGGAGTACGAGGAGAACCGCTTCATGAAGGCGGTCGAGCGCTTCTTCCCGTCGACCCAGAGCTATCGCGGCACGAAGATGTTCATCATCGAGAACGGCAAGCGCCTCGCGACCCCGCTCTTC
>NZ_DAORSO010000108.1:0-8122 GCF_035443565.1 Ornithinibacter sp.
GGGGTCAGCACGCGACGCGCGAAGTACGCAGCGGCGGCGAGCGACCCGGCGCCGCTCGCGACGGCCGTCGTCGCCCCGACTGCCGCACCGGCCACCGCGGCAGTGCGTACCCGACCACTGGTGGGCGTCGACGTCGACGACGACCTCGTCGACTGCGTCATGACCCGCCCCCCGCGAGCACTTCGGACAGGTCGTAGGACACCGGCTCGTCGAGCTGGTCGTACGTGCAGTCGGCCGGGCTCTTGTCGGGACGCCAGCGGGCGAACTGCGCGGTGTGGCGGAACCGCACGCCCTCCATGTGGTCGTAGCGGACCTCGACGACGAGCTCGGGGCGCAGGGGCGTGAACGACAGGTCCTTGCCGGCGGCCCACCGGCTCCCTGCCGCAGCCCGCGGGGTGCGGTTCCCCTCCTCGTGCGCCGCCCAGTTCCACGGGTGGTCCTCGAAGGTCGTGACGAGCGGCTGCAACTCATCGAAGAGCTCCTTGCGGCGGGCCATGGGGAACGCCCCGATGACCCCCACCGAGAGCAGCTGCCCGGCGTCGTCGTGGATGCCGAGCAACAGGCTGCCCACGAGGTCGTCACCGCTCTTGTGGGTGCGGTACCCCGCGACGACGCAGTCGGCAGTGCGTTCGTGCTTGATCTTGGCCATCGTGCGCTTGTCGGGCTCGTACGGCCCGTCGAGGGTCTTGGCCACCAGCCCGTCGAGACCAGCCCCCTCGAACTCGGTGAACCACTGGGCAGCCAGGGCCCGGTCAGTCGTCGCCGGGGTGAGGTGGATGGGGGCGCTCGCAGCGGCGAGAGCCTGCTCCAGCAGGGCCCGACGCTCGCTGAACGGTCGCCCGGTGAGGTCGTCGTCCCCGAGCGCCAGCAGGTCGAACGCGACGAACCGGGCGGGGGTCTCGACCGACAGCTTGGCGACCCTGCTGGCAGCCGGGTGGATGCGCTGGCTCAGCAGGTCGAAGTCGAGACGGTCCTCCCCCGGTCGCACGACGATGATCTCGCCGTCGACGACGCAGCGTTCGGGCAGGTTGGCCAGAGCGGCCTCGACGACCTCGGGGAAGTAGCGCGTCATCGGCTTCTCGTTGCGGCTGCCGATCTCGACGAGGTCGCCCGAGCGGAAGATGATCGAGCGGAAGCCGTCCCACTTGGGCTCGAAGCTGACGTCCTTGCCCTCCAGGGCGGCGATGCCCTTGACCGCCTTGGCGAGCATCGGCGGCACGGGCGGGACCACCGGCATCCCCCAGCGCTCGCGCTCGGCCGCGTCGCGTTCGGCCTTGGGCGGCATGTACTCGTCATCGGCCTTGTCGGTGCGCCGCTTGCTGGGCTGCACGCGCGGCGGCTCGCCCGGCATCTTCGGATAGTCAGGCGGGAAGTTGAGCTCACCGAGGCCCCGCTCGTCGACATCGCGCTGCCACAGCGCCAGTGCCCCGGACACGTCCCCGACGGCACCGTCGATGTCGGCCCAGGCATCACCGCGGTCCTCCAGGACGTCGGGCACGGTCAACACGGTGAAGTCGCCCGGGCTGACCGTCTCGAGCTCTGCCCACGTCACCGGCATCGACACCGGGGCTCCGGGCAGCGGCCGCGGGCTGTAGGGCGAGGCGATGGTGCGGTCACGGCAGGCCTGGTTGAAGTCGACGAAGACCCGTTCGCCGCGTTCCTCCTTCCACCACGAGGAGGTCACGAGGTCGGGAAGCCGGCGCTCGAGCTCGCGCGCGATCCCGATGACGCCGTGCCGCACGTCGAGGAACTCGTGCGTCGGGCCGATGCGGGCGTAGACGTGCACCCCCCGGTTGCCGCTGGTCTTGGCCCAGCCGGTGAGCCCCACCTCGGTGAGCAGTTCACGCAGCGCGACCGCAGCCTCCACGGCATCCGCGAACGTGCGCCCAGGCTGGGGATCGAGGTCGATGCGCAGCTCGTCGGGGTTGTCGTTGTTCGCCGTGCGCACCGGCCACGGGTGGTAGGTGACGGTGTTCATCTGCACCGCCCAGACGGCGCTGGCCACCTCGTCGATCACGATCTGCGCGTGGCGTCGACCGCTGGGGTAGCGGCACGAGACGGTGCGGACCCACTCGGGAAGACCCTTGGGAGGGTTCTTCTGGTAGAACTCCTCGCCCTCGATGCCGTCCGGAAAGCGCTGGAGGGTCACCGGGCGGTCACCGATGTGGTGGACCAGTGAGTCACCGACGGCCATGACGTAGGCCGCGAGATCACCCTTGGTGATGCCGGCATCAGGCCACATGAGCCGGTCCGGGCTGCTCAGGCGCACCTGACGGGGCCCGTTCGGGCCCTCGATCTCCAGCACCTGGGCATCAACCATGGCGCGAGCCTAACCAGCGGCACCGACACACGGGCCCGGGAAGCCTAGCCACGGCACCGAGGTGGGCCTGCGGGCCACGACATCCGAAGGGCGCCCTTCTCAGCGGGAACGATCCGAAGCGGGCGTTCGACAGTGGGAACCATCCGAGGTGGCTCGCTGTTGGTCCAGACATGACGATGAAACCGAGTGACCGTTCCTACGCCGTCGAGCGCACCGAGGAGGAGTGGAAGGCCGCCCTGTCCCCCGCGGAGTACCAGGTGCTGCGTCAGGCCGGCACCGAGCGGCCCTTCGTCGGCGAGTACACCGATGCCAAGACCGTCGGCACGTACGCCTGCCGGGCGTGCGGTGCCGAGCTGTTCACCTCCGAGACCAAGTTCGACAGCCACTGCGGCTGGCCGTCGTTCTTCTCGCCGCTCGCGGGCGAGTCGGTCGAGCTGCTCGAGGACCGGTCGCTGCCTGGACGCCCGCGCACCGAGGTGCGCTGTGCGACCTGCGGCAGCCACCTCGGGCACGTGTTCGAGGGCGAGGGCTACGACACGCCGACCGACCAGCGCTACTGCATCAACTCGATCAGCCTGACCCTGCACCCGAAGGACGAGCCCGCCGCTGGCTGACCCGCCTCGACTTTTCCTCCCCATGAGGCAAGCCCGAGGTTCGCAAGGGATCGCATCCCTTGCGAACCTCGGGTTTCCCATGTCCAGCACGGAGCGGCCGCGTTGTCCACAGGCCGGATGCCGTTCGCTCGTCATCCACAGGCCCCTCACCTGGCGTGCCCAGCACCTGCCGATTCGGCCATCGTGACGGGATGACGACGACGGTGGATCCCGCGCTGCGAGCTCTGGCCGCGGGGCAGCACGGGATGTTCACGCTGGCCCAGGCGCGCACGCTGGGTGTCAGCCCCTTGGTCCTGGAGCGTCTGGTCCGCGAGAACCGACTGCTCCATCCCGGCCGCGGGCTGTATGCCGTCACGGAGGATGTCGACCAAGCCCCTGAGCCATGGCACCGGCACCTCTGCGTGGGGGCGCACCTGCTCTATCGCGACGCGTCACTGACCAGCGCCAGCGCTGCACTGGCCCACGGCCTGCCCGTGTGGGGAGTCGATCTGAGCAGACCCGACCTGCATCGGCCTGTCGACCGCGCCGTCGGTGTCAAGGCGTTTCGGGTGCGGCCTCGACCGAAGAACCCCCTACGACCCGAGCCGGTCACCACCGAGCTTGGCCGCGCCGACGAGGTGGCCACCTCCGTCGTGCAGTTGGCCCTGGATCATGGTCCGGTGGCCGGCACCGTCAGCGCGGACAACGCCGTCCACCGAGGTCTGGTGACGATCGACGCGCTGACGACTGCCGGTGACCTGGTGGCGTCCTGGCCCGGGTCATCACGTGTCCGGTCCATGCTCGCCTTCGTCGACGGCCGGTCGGAGTCCGTGGGTGAGACCCGGTGCCGCATCGAACTCGTGACGCACGGCATCCCGCTGGTGCCGCAGGTGCCGATCCGTGACCGCGACGGGAACGTGTTCGCCCGGGTGGACTTCGTCATCGAGGGGTACAAGGTCGTCGTCGAGTTCGACGGGAGGGTGAAGTACGCCGAAGGAGACAAACAGGTGCTGTGGGATGAGAAGCGTCGCGAGGATCGGCTGCGCGCCCTGGGCTACCTCGTGGTGCGGATCACCTGGGCCGATCTCGAGCACCCCGGAGCGGCCGTTGCGAAGGTTCGGCGCGCGATGGCCCAGGCGGCCTGACCTGCCCGAGCCTTGACAAGGGAAACCCGAGGTTCGCCGGGGAAGGCTTGCCTTGCGAACCTCGGGCTTCCCCCATGGGGAGGAAAAGTCAGGCGCAGGGATTCGGGGTTGGGGCGCGGGACAGGGCTGGGGGTCAGCGCTGGCGGGCCACCAGGGTGCGCACGTCCACGCGCGGCCCCGTGTAGAACGGCACCTCCTCGCGCACGTGCATCCGGGCCCGGGAGGCCCGCAGCTCTCGCATGAGGTCGACGATGCGGTGCAGCTCGTCGGCCTCGAACGCGAGGATCCACTCGTAGTCGTTCAGGGCGAACGAGGCGATGGTGTTGGCGCGCACGTCCGGGTAGTCGCGAGCCATCTGGCCGTGTTCACGCAGCAGGTCGCGCCGCTCGGCATCCTCGAGCAGGTACCACTCGTAGGAGCGCACGAACGGGTAGACGCACACGTAGTCGCGGGCCTCCTCGTCGGCCATGAACGCCGGGATGTGGCTCTTGTTGAACTCCGCCGGCCGGTGCAGGGCGGCCACCGACCACACCGGGTCGAGGTGCTGGCCGTATGCCGTGCGGAGCAGCGCGTGGTAGGCCTCCTGGAGCGCCTCGATCGTCTCGGCGTGCCACCACACCATGACGTCGGCGTCGGCGCGCAGCCCGGCCACGTCATAGGTGCCGCGCACGACGACGTCCTTCGCGGCGAGGTCGGTGAACAACTCCTCGACCTCTGCCGCGAGGGCGTCGCGGTCCTCGTCGCCGATCGGCTCGGCCACGGCGAACACCGACCACATGGCATACCTGATCGTGTCGTTGATCTCGCGGATCCTGGCGGCGTTGGGGTTGCCTGGGACGGGTCGGGCTGACTCGCTCATGCGCGGTGCTCTCCTTGGTGCGGCGTGCTCGGGATGGTGCTCAGGTGGCTCAGGGCGGCTCGGGCCGCGCGGGTGGCGGAGGCGATGACGGCCGGGATACCGACCCCGTCGTAGGCGGCACCGGCCACCTCCAGGCCGGGCAGACGGGCGACGTCCGCGCGAACCGAGGCCACGGCATCCACGTGGCCGACGGCGTACTGCGGCAGCCCGCCGCCCCACCGCTGGACGTGCGCGTCGACGACCCGGGGCAGTGGGCGCCCCAGGGCCTCCCCCACCTCGGCGACGGAGACGGCGACGAGGTCTGCGTCGTCGCGCTGCAGCACGGCCTCCTCGCGCGCCCTGCCGAGCGAGGCCCGCAGGTGCACGACGTCGTCGGAGACCTCACCGGTCCACGCCCACTTGCGAAAGCTGAACGTGCTCGCCTTGATGGCGCGCCCTTCGACCGGCGGGACGAGGAACCCCGATCCCCGGACCTCCGCGAGGTCACGGCGTTCCACCGCGAGGGTCACGACGGCACTGGATGCCGTCTCTATCTCACCGAGCACGCGTGCCGCCACGGCTGCGTGGGGGGCCAGCAGTCGCGCGGCCGGTGACGGAGGCAGACAGAGGAGCACGGCATCCGCGTCGATCACCTGGGGGTCGGCGGCCGATCCGAAGGTCAGCCGCCAGCCGGCTGCCGTCCGCTCGAGAGCGCGCACCATCGCCCCGGTGCGCACCACCGCACCACGAGAGCGCAGCTCCTGCGCGACCAGGCCCGGAAGGCGCCCCACTCCCCCATGCAGTCCCGCAAACGGCGGGCGCGGGGGCTGCGGTGCCCGCGCGGGCGCGCTGACCGTCGCGCCACCGACATCGGATGCCGTGGCACCGGTTCGTGGGGTGAGCAGGCTCTCGCCGCGGGTCGCCCGTTCCCAGAGCACGGGCATCGTGGCCTGCAGGGAGAGCCGGGAGGCGTGCCCCGCATAGACCCCGCCGAGCAGCGGCTCGACGAGCCGGTCGACGACGGCTTGGCCGAGCCGGGCGCCGACGTAGTCACCGACGGAGACGTCGTCGTCGAGTGCACCGCCGGGCCAGGGCTGCTCGGCGCGCAGTCGGTCCACCTCGTCGGCGGTGAGCACGCCCAGCGCCGCGGCCGGGTCGGTGGGGACGCCCATGAGGGTGGCGGCCGGCATCGGGCGCAGGCTCCCCCGGCTCCAGATCGACGCCGACGTGGTCGCAGGGGTCACGAGCTCTCCCTCGGCACCGACGCGGGCGACGAGGTCGGTGGCCTCCGGGCGAACGGCCAACATCGACTCCGCGCCGACGTCGACGAGGTGGCCGCCCACGGCATCCCTCCGCAGCTTGCCGCCGAGGTCGGTGCTGCCCTCGAGGATCGTGACCTGGGCTGACGGCAGGGCCTCGAGCACGGCGAGCGCGCCGGACAGGCCCGCGATGCCGCCCCCGACCACGACGACCCGGGGCCGGGTCGAGAGGGTCGCCGAAGACATGTCCTCAGCCTCTCACGCAGCCCTGACGGCCCTGTCGCGAGGGCCGTCAGGATGTGACCCGAGCGCGTCGCAGTCGTGACCTGATCGAGACTCGCAACCGGGAACCTGAGCGGCGTGGCCAGCGCCTCACGACAAGGTGCCGCGACACGCAGCCACGGCGAGATCCCTGACGAAGGAGTCACCATGCGATCCCCAGCCCGCACAGTCCACCCGACGCTCCCTTCCCGACCGGCTGGCCGGTTCCGGGCCACGGCAGCGGTCCTCGCCCTCGCCGTGCTCGCCGTCAGCGGGTGCGGCGCCAGCGGCTGGGGTGATTCCGGGTCGGCGGACTCGGAAGCGGCCCCGGCGGCCGGGTCGGGGGCGGACCTGACGTCGAAGGGTTCCGAAGAGGGCGGTGCCGCGGTGACCGGGGAACAGTCGCAGCAGGACACGGTCGGTGGCGCCGCGCCAGAGCTCGGTGCAGTGGGCGTGAGCGACGTGGCCGCGAGCGTGGCCGACCGAAAGCTCGCCCGCCGTGCCGACATCTCGGTCACCGTCAAGGACGTCGATGCCGCAGCGACCAAGGTGCGCGCGATCGCGAGCGCTGCCCAGGGGCTCGTCCTGGCCGAGTCGGTGGCGAGCGAGTCGGACATCGCAGCGACGGGCGGCTTCAGCAGCATCACGATCTCGGTGCCGACGGACCAGCTCGATGCGACCCTCGACAAGGTGGCCGCGATCGGCAAGGTCCACTCCCGCAACACCTCGACGGAGGACGTCACCGCCCAGGTCGTCGACACGCAGTCGCGACTGAAGACGATGCAGGCCAGTGTCGATCGGGTCCGGGCGCTGATGCTCCAAGCCACGAAGCTCGGTGAGATCGTCACGCTGGAGGCCGAGCTCTCACGCCGCCAGGCAGACCTCGAGGCGCTGCAGTCACAGCTCGCGCGCCTGCAGGACTCGGTCGCACTGGCACCCGTGGAGGTGCGCCTCAGCACCGATGAGCAGGTGCTCGCGGATGCCGTGGACGACACCGGGTTCCTCGCCGGGCTGGCAGCGGGGTGGCGGGCCTTCACCGGTTCGGTGACCGTGCTGCTCACCGTGCTCGGCGCGTTGCTGCCGTTCGCGGTGGCGGGGATGCTTGTCATCGCGCCGGTCGTGCTGTGGCTGCGCCGGCGCCGCGCACCCGGCGCCGACCCCGTTTCCGCCGCCGCCGCGCCGGCCGCTGGCCTCGTTCCCGCTGCCGCCGCTGCCGCCGGTTCGGCCGGAGCCACTCAGGCCCCGACCCAGCCACCCGCCGCGAGCTGAACGGAGCACCGCATGGACCATGCAGCCAGCGACCGCACACCCGTCACCTACGACACGTGTGATCAGGTGAGCGGTCCGTTCCTGCACGGCACCAAGGCCACGCTCGAGCCCGGGGTCGACCTGGTCGCGGGCCACGCCTCCAACTTCCAGGACGGTCGGGTCTCCAACAACATCTACTTCACGACGCTGGAGTCCACGGCGGCGTGGGGCGCCCAGCTGGCCGCGGCCCGCGCGGGTCTGGACGATCGAGGCCACATCTACGTCGTCGAGCCATTGGGCCCCTTCGAGGACGACCCCAACGTCACCGACAAGCGTTTCCCGGGCAACCCCACGCAGTCGTACCGGACACGGTCCGCCCTGCGGGTGATCGCGGAACTCGACGACTGGCAGGCTCACCCGCCCGAGGCGCTGGCCACCATGCTCGACAACCTCGCCCG
>NZ_DAORSO010000109.1:0-6401 GCF_035443565.1 Ornithinibacter sp.
CAGTACAGCGAGGCCGTCGACGCCCCCTTGATCCAGGTGTCGACCTCGGACACCGCCGACGGGGGGTCGACCGACTGGTTCGACCTCGGCATCTCGGTGACCGTGGCGGGTGAGGAGGTCCCGCTGGCACCGCTCATCGAGGCCCTGGCCCGCGGGCACGAGCACCTCATCCTCGACAGTGGCACGTGGTTCTCGCTCGATCGTCCCGAGCTCGAGACACTGCGCCTGCTGGTCGAGGAGGCCCGCTCACTGCAGGACAAGCCCACCGACCCTCTGCGGCTGTCGGTCGTGCACGCCGGGCTGTGGGAGGAGTTCGCGGCGCTCGGCGTCGTCGAGCAGCAGAGCACCCGGTGGTCGCAGGCCGTCGGCGCCCTGCTCGACCTCGACAGCGTCGAGCCGGCCGAGGTCCCCGACGGGCTGGATGCCACGCTGCGGCCCTACCAGGTGGAGGGGTTCCGGTGGCTCTCGCTGCTGTGGGACACCGGCCTGGGCGGAGTGCTCGCCGACGACATGGGCCTGGGCAAGACGGTGCAGATGCTCGCCATGGTGGTGCGCGCCCACGAGCGGGGTGAGCTCGACGACCCGGTGCTCGTCGTGGCTCCCACCTCGGTGCTGTCGACGTGGCAGAGCGAGGCGGCCCGGTTCGCACCGGGTCTGCGCACGGTGGTCATCGACCGCACCCGGGCCAAGGCCAAGCAGGGCCTGGACGACACGGTCGACGGTGCCCATGTCGTCATCACGTCGTATGCCGTGGCACGCATCGACGAGGAGGTCTTCCGTTCGCGGCCCTGGGCCGCGGTGGTGCTCGACGAGGCCCAGTTCGTCAAGAACCACCAGGCCAAGACCTACCAGGCGGTGCGCCGGCTGAGCGCGCGGGCCAAGTTCGCCATCACCGGAACGCCCCTCGAGAACTCGTTGATGGACCTGTGGTCGCTGTTGTCCATCGTGGCCCCCGGGCTGCACCCGCGCCCGGCCGTGTTCAAGGACCAGTGGGCCAAGCCGATCGAGAACGCCGGGGACGCCGAGCGCCTCGCGGCCCTGCGCCGGCGCATCCGACCGCTCATGCTGCGCCGCACCAAGGAGGCCGTCGCCACCGAGCTGCCGCCGAAGATGGAGCAGGTGCTCACCGTCGACCTGCACCCGCGGCACCGGGCCGTCTACGACCGGCACCTGCAGCGCGAGCGCCAGCGCCTCCTCGGGCTCATCGATGACCTCAACGGCAACCGCATCGCCATCCTGCGGGCCCTCACCGTGCTGCGGCAGATGTCTCTCGATCCCTCCCTCGTCGACGAGTCGTATGCCGGCCTGGCCGCCTCGGCGAAGGTCGACGCCCTGGTCGAGCAGCTCACCGAGCTCTCGCAGGAGGGCCACCGCGCGCTGGTGTTCTCGCAGTTCACCGGATTCCTGTCGATCGTCAGGGCCCGGTTGGAGGCCGAGGGCATCGCCTACGAGTACCTCGACGGCTCGACCCGCAACCGGGCCGAGCGGATCGCCGCGTTCCGCGAGGGCACGGCGCCGGTGTTCCTCATCTCCCTGAAGGCGGGCGGGTTCGGGCTGACCCTCACCGAGGCCGACTACGTCTTCGTGCTCGACCCCTGGTGGAACCCGGCCGCCGAGGCCCAGGCGATCGACCGCACCCACCGCATCGGCCAGACCCGACCGGTCAACGTCTACCGGATGGTCTCGCGCGACACGATCGAGGAGAAGGTCGTGGCCCTGCAGGAGCGCAAGCGCGACCTGTTCGCCCGGGTCGTCGACGAGGGCGGTGCCCTGTCGGCCTCACTGACCGCAGACGACCTGCGCGAGCTCCTCGCCCGCTGAGGGGCCGGCGGCTCTCGCCGCCGGGCGAACTGATCACACGACATCGGGGTCAGGACCCCGATTTCGTGCGGCCCGCCGGTGACCGCGAGGTGAGTCGCGCGCTCAGTGACTCGATCAACGCCTCGACCGTGAAGTGCCACGTGGCCTCGGGGTCACCGGCATTCGCGACGCTCTGCCCCACCCTGCTCGACACGGGAAGCTCCTCCCCCGCCATGGCACCGGCCAGTCGCGGGCCGTGCAGCGCCCACCACTGGTCGTCGGAGAGGTGCGTCCGCCTGCGGGCCGCGGCCAGCCCGTTCTGCCACTGCACCGCGTTCGTCACGGCGGCCCGCACAGCCGAGACAGTGAGGTCCATCTCGAGGTCGGTGAGGCCGATGCCGTCCAGTGGTCGCAGCTCGGCCTCGTAGGTGCGGCAGACACCGGGGCCGAGGATCGGCCGACCCTGCGGTGCCTCGACGAGCCACGGGTGTGCGAGCAGGTGGTCCCACGAACGCTGCGCGATGTAGCGCACCGCGTCCGGCCACGGGGTGACGTCGCCCGGCGCCGGGTGACCCTCGTAGGTCCGGCCCACCACGGCATCCAGCATCAGCTCGACGAGCTCGGCCTTGCCCGGGACGTAGCCGTACAGCGTCATGGCACCGATGCCGACCCAGTCGGCGACCGCTCGCATCGTCACCGCGTCGAGGCCGTCGGCGTCGGCGATGGTCAGCGCTGCCTCGACGATCCCGGCAACGGTCGCACCGCTGCGCCCGACCACGGTCGAGGGGTTCCACATGAGGTCGATGAGCCGACCCGGGTCGGTGGCGCGGGGGGATGCAGCGGGCACGGGAACATCCTCACAGTGGACGGCGTTGGCGTATCGTACGGCTAACCGTACAACGTACGACAAGGAGCGGCATGACGGCATCCGAACACCTACAGGGCCTGCTCGACCTCGGACTGGCGGACCTCACCGGGGTCAGAGCTGCCACCCTGGCCCGCCACGCCAGCGCACTCCCCCACGAGCCGAGCACCACCTTGGCGATCCACCCCTCCCTGGCGAGCCCGCGCCAGCTCGCGCCCCTGCTCAGCCGCGCGGGCAAGGAGGGCTTCGTCGTCGAGGACCTGACCGACCTCGAGCAGTTCAGAGACATCGACGGCTTGCAGGTCCCGGACGCCCCGCTCTACCTGGTGCACGACATCGACCGGGGAGACGACCTGCGCAACTGGAGCCCGAACGAGGCCCTTCCGGAGATCACCGCCCGCGGCCGCACCCCGCTGACGCTCAACGAGGGCATCAGCTGGCTCCTTCAGGAACCCGAGCACCTCGAGCCGGGCAGCTGCTTCATGACCATCGGCACCCGCAAGCGCACGCCGAAGGGCCTGGACACCCGCACCCCGGCCCTGTGGATCAGTGGCGGCACCGGGCGCGACGGCAAGGAGCGTAAGGGAGCCCCGAAGGTGGGCTGGTGCTGGGCGGGGAACCGCCACACCTGGCTGGGCTTCGCGTCTGCCACGGGCCGCAGCACCTGACGACCGGGCCGCAGGCACTCCTCCCGAATGTGGGTGAAAACCGTCGGCTGGACGACGATTTTCACCCACATTCGTCGCAGAGCTGGGCTTCGCCTTCGCCTCAGCCAGCGGCCGCCGACCTCGGCTACCGTCGCGCCATGAGCAGCTTCCCCCCGGGGTGGGCCACCGACCTGGCCATCCTCGAGCTCAGCGGTTCGACGATCGAGCAGCACGCCGACCACCTCGTCGTCCGCTCGCCCCACAACCCCGGCTACCACTGGGGCAACTGCGTCTTCGTCACCGACCCGGATGCCGTGGACGATGCCGACCGCTGGGTGGCGGTCTTCACCAGCGCCTTCCCCGAGGCCGGCTGGGTGGCGATCGGGCTCACGCGCATGCCGGATGCCGTGGACGCCTGGACGTCGCGCGGCTTGGCCCTCGAGCGCGACGACGTCCTCGCCGCCACCACCCTGCCCCGGCAGACCCCTTGTCCCGAGGGCTACTCGGTGCGCCCTCTCGCCGAGCCCGACTGGCAGGCCAGCCTGGCGCGCGCGATCGCCGAGAACACCCGGACACGGGAACACGACGACGACGGGTTCGCGCAGTTCGCGCAGCGTCGCACCCAGTCCCGGCGAGCTCTGGTCGAGCAGGGGCACGCGCAATGGTTCGGCGCCTTCGACGACGACGGAACCCTCGTGGCCGACCTCGGCATCGTGCTCTGCGACAGCACAGCCCGCTACCAGGACGTCGGCACGGACGCGGCGCACCGCGGGCGAGGGCTGGCGACCCACCTGCTCGGGGTCGCAGCGCAGTGGGCGGCCGGACGGGGATGCACCCAGTGGGTGATCGTCACCGAGGAGACGAACGCGGCAGGCCGGGTGTACCGCGGCGTGGGGTTCGCCCCCGACAGCGGCAGCATCTCGGCCTACCGGCATCCGACCCACTGACCCGACCGCAGCCACGGGGTGCGTGTGAAAACCGGCGGCATGTGGACGGTTCTCACACACAACCACTAGCCGGGCCGCGTCATGGCCTCCGGGTCGACCCAGCGGTCGTAGTCCTCGGCAGTGACCGCACCCGACGCCAACGCGGCATCCCGCAGCGTCGAGCCGTCACGGTGCGCCTGCTTGGCGATGGCCGCCGCGGTGTCGTAGCCGACGTGTGGCGCGAGTGCCGTGACGAGCATGAGGTCGGCCTCGAGATGGGCCGCGATCCGGTGACGGTCGGCCGAGAGCCCCACGACGCAGTGCGTCGTGAACGAGCGGCATGCGTCGGCCAGCAGCCGAATCGACTCCAGCACCGCGTGCGCCATGACGGGGGTGAACACGTTGAGCTGGAAGTTGCCCTGCGTGCCGGCGAACCCCACTGTCGCATCGTTGCCGAAGACCCGGGTGACCACCATCGTCATCGCCTCGGACTGGGTCGGGTTGACCTTGCCCGGCATGATCGACGAACCGGGCTCGTTCTCGGGGATCACGAGTTCACCGATACCCGTCCTCGGCCCGGACGCCAGCCACCGCACGTCGTTCGCGAGCTTCATCAGCGCCCCGGCGAGGGTGCGCAGCGACGACGACACGGCGACGAGTCCGTCGTGCGACGCGAGCTGCACGAAGAGGTTCTCGGCCTGGTGGACGGGCTGCCCGGTCAGCTCGCTGAGGTGTCGGGCGACGAGCGGACCGAACTCCGCCGGGGCATTCAGCCCGGTGCCCACCGCGGTCCCGCCGATGGCGAGGGCGAGAACCCGCTCCCCGGCATACCTCACGTCGCCCTGCGCGTCGCGCACCTGTGCCGCCCACGCGCCGATCTCCTGGCGCAGGGTCACCGGTGTGGCGTCCTGGAGGTGGGTGCGCCCCACCTTGACGACGTCGCCCAGCTCGTCGGCCTTCGCGTCGAGGGCCGCGCACAACTCGTCGACCGCCGGGTGCAGACGCTCGATGAGCTCGAGCACCACGGCGACGTGCACCGCGGTCGGGAAGGTGTCGTTGCTCGACTGGCTGCGGTTGACGTCGTCGTTGGGGTGCACGGGCGTCTTCGACCCCAGGTCACCGCCCAGGATCTCGATGGCCCGGTTGGCGATGACCTCGTTGGCGTTCATGTTGCTCTGGGTTCCCGACCCCGTCTGGAACACGACGAGCGGGAAGTGGTCGTCGAGGTCTCCGCGGGCCACCTCGTCGGCGGCCTGCACCACGGCCTCGGCGACGTCGGCGCCGAGCAGGCCCAGCTCGGCGTTGGCCAGCGCAGCGCACTTCTTGAGCAGCCCCAGCCCCCGCACCACCGGTCGCCCCCACACGAAGGTGTCACGCCCGATGTCGAAGTGTTCGAGGCTGCGTTGCGTCTGTGCACCCCAGTAGCGGTCAGCGGGCACCTGAACGGGCCCCATGGTGTCGCGCTCGGTGCGGGTCTCCGTCATCACCCCACGGTATGCCTCGCGAGCCGCGTTTCCCCCTGCCCGGGACTCATTGCGCTCCACCCACCCCGATCGGGGTGGGTGGAGCGCAATGAGTCGGTGGAGCTGTGGTCAGCGAGGGTCGGCCGGGCCCTCGGAGGTCGGGTCGTCGCGAACCACGTCGTCCTGGATCACGCTGTCCTGGATACCGCTGTCCTGCGGGGCGGCGTCGGTGACGTCGCTCCACACGGCGGCAGGCGAGGCGTCGGATGCCGCCGGCCCGCCATCGGCGGTGACGTCGCCGTCCGCGGTGGCCGCGGCATCCGTGGTGCCAGGGGCGCTCGTGGCCCCGGACGTGCTCGGCATGCCGGTGCCCTCACGCTGCTCGGCGACCCAGTCGACACCGGTGAGCACACCCGCACGGACCTTGGCGAACGAGGCCGTGTACTTGCCGTCGGTCTTCTCGTCGACCTTGGCACCGGCCTTGTCGAGGGTGGCCTCCACGCGCTCACGGTTCTCGGCGGCGTAGTCGCCGGCGCGGGTCGCAGCCACGCGGAGGAACTGGTCGGCCTGGTCGGCGAAGGTCGTGAGCTTCTTGTCGAGCTCCATCTCCTTGGCCTTGGCCTCGAGGTCGCGCAACACGGTGCGCAGTTGGTCGGTGGTGGTCATGGGGGTCCCCTTTCGTGCGGGATCGGCCGGGCGT
>NZ_DAORSO010000109.1:6501-7933 GCF_035443565.1 Ornithinibacter sp.
CTCGAGCTGGCGAGTGCGGCGGTGCGCACGAGAGACCTGCACGAGTGGCCCCGCGGGGACGGGCACCCCGTCATCGTGCTCCCCGGCTTCCTCGCCGGCCCCGAGTCCACGGCCTTCCTGCGCAGCCACCTGCGCCGACTGGGGTACCACGTCCACGACTGGCGGCACGGCCGCAACCTCGGCGCCAGCCCGGAGCTCGCCGAAGAGCTCGAGGACCTCCTCCTCGAGATCCACGACCGCTACCAGCGCCGGGTCAGCCTCATCGGCTGGAGCGCCGGGGGCATCTACGCCCGCGAGATGGCCCGGGCCCTGCCGGACTACACCCGCTCGGTGATCACGCTCGGCAGCCCGTTCCGCGGCCACCCGGCATCCACCCGCGCGTGGCGCGTCTACCGGCTGATGAACCGCCACAACCTCGAGAAGATGTTCACCGACGAGGCCCTGGCCACCCGCGCCGCGCCGCTGAGCGTGCCGACGACGTGCATCTACTCGCGCAAAGACGGCATCGTCGCGTGGGAGTGCTGCCTGTCCGACCCCGCACCGCTGACGGAGAACGTCGAGGTCACGGCCAGCCATCTCGGCTACGGTCACGAGATGCACACGCTGCGGGTCATCTGCGACCGACTGGCCCAGCCCGAGGGGGCATGGCTGCCGTACACCGGTCACGCGCCGGCCGTGCGCGGCCGGGCGGTCTGACGTCGTGGGACGCTCTCGGTGGGCCACCCCGCTCGACGCGATCTTCCTCATGGGGGAGACCCCCGAGACCCTGATGCACGTCGCATCGCTGCTGCACTTCACCTACCCAGAGGGCGTGCGGCGCACCACGTTCCTGCGCCAGCTCGTGAACGACCTGCGGGCCGCCCCCATCGAGTCGCCGTGGTTCTACCGCCTGCAGACCCGCACCCTGATGCGCCAACCCGTGCACCGCTGGGTCGAGGACTCCGAGTTCGACATCGACTACCACGTCCGCCACTCGGCCCTGCCGAGCCCCGGCGGCGAGCGCGAACTCGGTGTCCTGGTGTCGCGACTGCACTCCAACCAGCTCGACTTCCGTCGCCCCCCGTGGGAGATGCACGTCATCGAGGGCCTGTCGGGCAACCGGTTCGCGATCTATACCAAGATTCACCATTCGCTCGTCGACGGCTTCACCGGCATGCGCATCCTCCAGCGCGGGCTGGCCACCACCCCTGACGACCTCGAGCACCCCTTCTTCTTCAGCACCCGCAAGCCATCGCGACCCGAGGGCGCCCGCCGCCAGGCCGACCCGGTGGGAGACGTCACCTCCATCCTGCGCTCGTTGGCCTCGTCGGTCGGCACCACGCCATCGGTGCTGAAGGCGCTCGTGGAGACGCAGGTCGGGCGGGGCCGCACCCCGACCAAGGCCGTGACGAGCTACCAGGCACCCGACTCGATCCTCAACTCCCGCACCGGC
>NZ_DAORSO010000110.1:0-2167 GCF_035443565.1 Ornithinibacter sp.
AACCATTAGCGAAGAGGGCCCACCAGTCATGGTGGGCCCTCTTCCGCATTCCCCGCCAAATTCACCAGGACATCACCAGTGGAATGCACCCGTGCGCGGCTGAGTCTGGCCGGCGGTTCAGCGGGTGAAGGCGGCCTGAGCGTGGCGCTGTACCGCGACGTACGTCGCGTGGTCCGTTGCGGGGATGAGCCCCGGTCGCAGCGACCTGGGGGTGTAGACCGTCCCATCCGGGTGGCCGACGAAGCCGCCGGCTTCGGTGACCATGAGCGACCCGGGGACATGGTCCCAAGGGTTGGTTCGGCTGTAGAGGATGTAGTCAGCGTCCCCCGAGATGAGCTTCGGGTAGTCCACCCCACAGCACACCCAGGACAGTCCCATCCGCGGGAGGTCGCCAAGCTGTTGGTCGCGCAACGCCCAGATGGACGTCACCCCACGGGGCTCGCCGTCAGCGGCCACCGCGCTGACGTGCTGGCGTACGCCGTCGCACCACGTGCCGGCGCCGCGTTCGGCGACCCAGGCCACCTGGTGCTCGGGCTGCCAGATCCAGGCGCGCACGGCCTGCCCATCGACGGTCTCGGACACCATCACCGCATGGTCTGGTGAGCCGTGGACGAAGTTCTTGGTCCCGTCCACGGGGTCGACGGTGAAGGCATGCTCCGCCGCGAGGTAGCGCTCCATCACCGAGTGGTCGAGGGAGTGAGCCTCCTCGCCCAGCACCACGGCATCCGGGTAGGCCTCGAGCAGCGCCGCCGTGATGATCACCTCGGCCTCGCGGTCGGCGATGGTCACGAGGTCACCGGGGTTCTTCTCGATCACCTCACCAGCGGCCAGAGCGCGAAAGCGGGGGGTGATCACCTCAGCGGCTACGTCGCGCAGCAGGTCCAGAACGGCATCCGTCGACAGTCCGTGCATGGAGCAACCGTGTCACACCCCGGAGCAGTCAGCATGATTGGGTCGCCGCGCAACCTCAACCACGAGCCTCGGACACCTACAGTCGCGGGCATGGCCAGGTTGCGGCGGGTGTCCCCGCAGATGAAGGGATGGACACGTCGCCGGGCGGGCAAGGGCTTTGCGTACCTCGACTCGGACGGAGCCCGCCTGCCCAAGGAGGACGTGGAGCGCATCCGAGGTCTGGCCATCCCGCCGGCGTGGCAGGACGTGTGGATCTGTCCGTGGCCCAACGGCCATATCCAGGCGATTGGCACGGATGCCGCGGGCCGTCGCCAGTACCTTTACCACCCGGTGTGGCGGGCCAAGCGAGACGAGCTGAAGTTCGACCGGGTCAAGGGCGCCGGCACCCGGTTGGCCAAGGCACGTGAGCGGATCATCGGCGACCTGCGAGCCGAAGGGATGCCGCTCGCGCGTGCCGCCGCGACCGCCACCCGGCTGCTCGACCTCGGCTACTTCCGCATCGGCAGTGACGCCTACACGGACGCCAACGGCTCGTTCGGCCTGACCACCCTGGAGCGCCGACACGTCCGCCGGCGAGGGCAGGACCTCGTGTTCAGCTTCGTCGGCAAGTCGGGCATCGAGCACTCCATCACCATCAGCGATCCTCACGTCATCGAGTCGCTCAACCTCATGCGCAAACGCCGGGGAGGGTCGACCCGCCTGCTGGCCTACCGCGGGCAGGCGCGGTGGGCCGACCTCGACGCCAGCGCCGTCAACGCCTACATCTCGGAGATGGTCGCCGAGGACCTCACGGCCAAGGACTTCCGCACGTGGCACGCCACCGTGCTCGCTGCTGTCGCCCTGGCAGAGTCCCCGGAGCGGGGCGACACCAAGGCGTCGCAGAAGCGGGCGGTCAAGGCCGCCGTGGAGGAGGTCTCGGCCTACCTCGGCAACACCCCGACGATCGCCAGGAAGTCGTACATCGACCCGCGCGTCATCGACCAGTACGAGGCCGGCGTGACTGTCGCCGGGACGCTCGCCAAGAAGTACCGCGACGACACCGCCCGTCAAGCAGCGATCGAGAAGGCCGTCGGGCGGCTCATCGACGGAGCCGACTGACCCGTCGCCCGATCCCGACAGGCCAGCTCCTCGTGCTTCGCACCACAAGGTTGACCTTCGCAGGGGAACGGATGTCCTGTGAAGGTGAAGGTCCTGGCACCGGGCGGGAAAGTTGTGGCGGGGGGTGGTGGGGTGCTCGAAGCGAGTGGGGGAGCGC
>NZ_DAORSO010000110.1:2267-7931 GCF_035443565.1 Ornithinibacter sp.
CGACGACCACGCACACCTGCACGCTGCACCCACCGAGAAGATCTCGGTGCGCTCCGGTGAGATGGCCGGGCGCAGCAACGACCCGGCCGGCCCGGCATCCCCCAACGCCGCTGGGGAGGCGGCGCCACCCGTGGCGCGCACCGGGCATCCGAGCTACCCGATCGAGGACGGCCCCGACGGCCCCGGCCCCGCGCCGTACGTCACGATCGTGCTGCCCTGCTACAACGAGGGCGCGCACGTGCTGAAGGAGATTGACCGCATCACCGCGGCGATGACCGCCAGCGAGCTCACCTACGAGCTGCTCTGCATCGACGACGCCAGCACCGACGACACCCTCGACGTGCTCCGCCACGCGCAGCAGAACTACCCGAACCTGCGGATCCTGCCGTTCCGGCGCAACGGCGGCTCGGGCACCGCCCGGCGCATCGGCACCCAGCAGGCCCGCGGCGAGATCGTCGTGTGGACCGACGCCGACATGACCTACGAGAACGAGCGCATCCCCGAGCTCGTGCGGATCCTTCGCGACGACGCCAGCTACGACCAGGTGGTCGGCGCCCGCACCACCGAGGAGGGCACCCACAAGTGGGCGCGCGTGCCCGCCAAGTGGCTCATCCGCAACATCGCCCAGTGGCTCACCAAGACCAAGATCCCCGACCTGAACTCGGGCCTGCGGGCCTTCCGCCGCGAGGTGTCGCTGCCGTACCTGCGCCTGCTGCCCGCCGGGTTCTCCTGCGTCACGACGATCACCATCGCGTTCCTGGCCAACCAGCACGACATCAAGTACGTCGAGACCAGCTACGCCAAGCGCGCCGGGGTGAGCAAGTTCCACTTCGTCGGCGACGCCTACCGCTACATCCTCCAGGTGCTGCGCATGGTCATGTACTTCGACCCGCTCAAGGTGCTCATGCCCCCGGCCCTGTGGATGATCGTCCTCGGCGTCGGCAAGGCCGTCGTCGACATGGTGCGCCACCCCTTCTACTTCCCGGCGAGCACGGTGCTGCTCATCGTCAGCGGCATCATGATCGCCAGCCTGGCCCTGCTCTCCGACCTCGTGGTGAGATCGCGAGACGGTGTCTGAGCGCGACGCGTCGTCGGGCAGCGCCGCGCTCACCGTCGCGCTCGTCGGCCCCACGCACCCCTTCAAGGGTGGGGTGGCGGCCCACACGACGACCCTCGCGCACGAGCTGAGCGAGGCCGGCCACGAGGTCACCCTCGTGTCGTGGAGCCACCTCTACCCGAGCGCGCTCTATCCCGGCGAGCAGTCCGTGCCCGGCGGAGCCCCCGACGTCGAGCCGTTCCCGCGCACCCTGCGCGTGCTCTCCTGGGCGCGCCCGGACACCTGGCTGCGCACCGGTCGCCGCCTGCGTGACGTCGACGTCATCGTCGTCGTGCACGTCATCCCCGCCGTGGTCCCCGCCCACCTGGCCCTGCTGCGCGCCGCTGGCGCCGGCCGCCGCACGGCATCCGGGCACGGGCCGCGCACGATCCTCATCGCCCACAACGTGCTCCCGCACGAGAGCCACCCCGGGGCGCGCCAGCTCGTCGAGTCGCTCGTGGAGCGGGTGGATGCCGTCGTGGTCCACTCCGACGAGCAGGCCCGCCTGGCGATGACCCTCGGCGCCCACCACGTGCGCCAGCTCGACCTCCCACCGCACCTTCCCGGGGGAGACCCCGAGCCCCGCGTGGCGAACGACGCTGACACAGCCAGCACTCCCGTGCGGGTGCTCGCCCTCGGCATCGTGCGCGACTACAAGGGGGTCGACCTCCTCGTCGACGCGGTGCGCGACGTGCCCGGCATCCACCTCACCATCGCGGGGGAGTTGTGGGGGGATGCCGGTCGCACGGTTCGCGACCTCGCGAACGACCCGCGCGTCGCGGGTCGCGTCGAGCTGCACCCGGGGTACGTGCCCGCCGACCGGATCGCCGGGCTCCTGGCCCAGCACGACGTCATGGCCCTGACCTACCGGACGGCCACCGCCTCGCAGAACGTGCTGCTCGCCCACAAGCACGGCCTGCCCGTGCTCGCGACCACCGTCGGCACCTTCCCCGAGCAGATCCGTGACGGCGTCGACGGGCTGCTCGTCCCGCCGGGCGACCGGGGGGCCCTCGTCGAGGCCCTGCGCCGTCTCGCTGAGCCCGGCGTCACCGAGGCGTTGCGCTCGGCAGTGCGCCCGCCCGACCTCTCCGGGCCGTGGGCGAACTACGTCGGGGGCATCGAGGCGCTCGCCGCGGCCCCGCTCGGCCCCGTCGACGGGGCCGACTCCGAGGGCGGTGGGGCCGGGCTCCGGCTCGGTCCGGTGGCGCGCGCGAAGGCGACCGTCGCCGGCATCCGGGCTCGCCGTCGCCCCGTCGTCGAGATCGCCCCGGGTGACATCCCGTCGCGGGTGCGAGCGACCGACGTGCTGGCCCTGGACTCCGACGCCGTCGATGCCGTCGCCATCGCCCGGGAGCTGGGCCTGCCCCGGCCCGGCGAGCCGGTGGCGGCCTGGGCGGCCCTCGGGGCGCTCGCCGCGGTGGTGCGCATCCGGGACGACGGGCACCGCTCCTCGGTCATCGTCGACGAGTCCGGCAGCGGGAGCCCACTCGGCCGCTGGGCGAGGGCCGTCGGCTTCGCCCCCGTCGAGCTCGAGCTGACCGGGCAACGCGCTGCCGTCGCCGTGCTCGACATCGACACCGCGAGCCTGGACGTCATCACCCGGCTGCACCCCGGGGGCTGCACGGCATCCGACGTCGACGTCGCCATCGGTCAGGCGTCGTGGGCGCTGCGCTCGGGTGGCCTGCTCATCCTCACGCTGCCCATCGGCGACGACGACCCCGACTTCGCGGTGCGCCCGGCCGACGTGCGCGGCATCCTCGCGCGCGCCGACGACCTCGGGCTGCGCCTTGTCGGTGACGCCGACGGTGACGTGCTCGACCGCATGCGTGACGCCCGCGCCGAGGCCACGGGTGACGACGCCCCGGTCTACGCGATGCTCCGCCTGACCTTCCGGCGGCGCTGACATGACCGGGCGGGGCGACGAGGTGGTGAAGACGGAGGTGGCCGGGGGGCGTCGGCGCACCCCGCTCGACACCCTGCGCTGGGTGGCGCTCGCGGTGGTGCTCGCGGCGGCCGGGGTGGCGCTCTGGCGCAACTGGGCCCAGGTGTCCGGCGAGCTCGGCCAGATGGGGTGGGCCACGGTGGTGCTGGCCTTCGTGCTCGTCGTCGCGGCGCCGGTGCTCACCCTCATGGGCTGGCGCGTGCTGCTCGCGGACCTCGGCACCCACCTCCCGGCCGCACCGGCGTCCAGCGTCTTCCTCGTGGGTCAGCTCGGCAAGTACCTGCCGGGGTCGGTGTGGTCCGTCGTGGCCCAGGCCGAGATGGGGGCCCGGCTGCACGTGCCACGGCGGCGGATGGCCGTCGTCGGCATCCTGTCGATCGGGTTGGCGGTGCTCACCGGGTGCCTGCTCGGAGTGCCCGCCCTGCCGCGGCTCGTCGACCGTGACGCCGATGCCTTCTCGTGGTGGTGGATCGCACTCGCCGTGGGTCTCGGGGCGGTGCTGCTGTGGCCGCGGCTGCTCAACGCCGCCATCACCCGGGGGCTGCGACTGCTGCGGCGAGAACCCCTCGAGCACGAGCTGTCGGGGCGTGCGATCGCCCTGACCTCGGCCTGGTTCGTCGGGGCGTGGGTCTCCACCGGGCTGGGGACCTTCGTGCTCGCGCGCAGCGTCGCCCCCGACGTGCCGCTCGGCCCGCTGCTCGTCACGAGCGTGTGCGGCTTCGCGCTCGCGTCCGCAGCCGGCATGTTCAGCATCCTCGTGCCGGCGGGCGTCGGGGTGCGCGACGGCGTGCTCGCCCTCCTGCTCCTCACGCTCATGCCGCTGCCCGCGGCAACCGCGGTGGTCGTCGTCGCCCGGTTCCTCGCCGTGCTCGCGGACCTGGTGCTCGCGGGTGCCGCGTGGGCCTGGGGGCGTCGCCACCACCTCCTAGGATCGAGCTCGTGACCGACGACCAGGGCCGTGAGGAGCAGCTGGCCTACTCCGAGACGATGGCCAAGATGCTCGACGAGCAGGCCCGGCGTCAGAAGGCGGCCAAGCTCATCGCGGTGGTGCGCCACGCCCTCGGGGTCCAGCGGCTCGACGGGCTGCGCGCCCTCGACGTCGGCTGCTCGGCGGGGTTCATCGCCGACGAGCTCGCCCTCGCCGGGGCGACGACGACGGGCGTCGACATCGACGAGCCCGGGCTGGCGAAGGCCCGGGCCCGCTTCGGCGACCGGGTCGACTTCCGGGTGGCCCGCGGCGAGGCGCTGCCGTTCGACGACGACACCATGGACATCGTCGTGCTCAACCACATCTACGAGCACGTGGTCGACCCCGAAGCCGTCGTCGCCGACATCCACCGGGTGCTGCGCCCGGGCGGGGTGCTCTACCTCGGCATCGGCCACCGCTGGCAGGTGATCGAGCCGCACCACCGGCTGCCGTTCCTGTCGTGGCTGCCGCGTGGCGCCGCGGACCGCTACATGCGGCTCACCGGCAAGGGCGAGCACTACTACGAGCGCTACTACACCCCGGCCGGGTTGCGCCGCCTCTTCGCCGACTTCGACGTGTGGGACTACACCGTGCCGGTGCTGTCCGACCCCAGCGCCTTTGCCGCCGGCGACAACGTGCCGGCGTGGTCCAGCCGGGTGCCGCCGGCCGTGTTCCGGGCGGCGCTCCCGCTCGTGCCGACCTACGTGTGGGCTGCCTTCAAGGGTGCCTCGACCCCGAGCGGGCCCGCCCTGCGGGTGGCTCCCCGTCACCTCGGCTCCTGAGTCAAGGAGGCGACCCGCTCGGATGCCGGTGCAGGAGAGTCGTTCGCGGGTGGTTCGCACCTCCCGCCCGGTGCCGCTCGGGGCGGTGGTCTCGGTGTTCCGCCGGGGTGGCGGAGACCCCACGAGCCGGCGCGACCATGACGCCTGGTGGTTCGGCTGGCTCACGCCCGACGGCGCGGTGACGCTCAGGCTGTCGGTCTCCGCTGCTGCGGGCGAGGTGGCGGCGCAGGCCTGGGGGGCCGGCTCGGGGTGGGCCCTCGAAAAGGTGCCCGACCTCGTGGGTGAGCGTGACGACCCCACGGGGTTCGAGCCGCTCCATGCCCCGGTGGGGGAGGCGTGGCGGGTCTTTCCAGGGTGGCGGGTGCCGCGCTCGGGCCTGGTGCTCCAGGCGCTGGTGCCGTCGGTGATCGAGCAGAAGGTGACCGGGCAGGAGGCCTTCTCGGGGTACCGGCGACTGGTGACCCGCTTCGGGGAGCCTGCCCCCGGGCCTGGATCCGACCTCGGTCTGCGGGTACCACCGACGGCGGCGGGGTGGGCCGGCATCCCCTCGTGGGAGTGGTTGGCCGCCGGGGTTGATCCGGCGCGCTCGCGCACCGTGGTGCGGTTGGTTCGTCATGCGGGGCGGATCGAGGAGTGTGCCGACCTGCCGGTGGAGGCTGCCCGTGCTCGGCTGCAGGCGCTGCCGGGCGTGGGCCGCTGGACGTGGGCCGAGGTGGCGCAGCGGGCGCTGGGGCTGGCCGACGAGGTGAGCTTCGGCGACTACCACGTGGCCAAGAACATCGGCTGGGTGCTGACCGGCACGCCCGTCGACGACGAGGGGCTGGCGGAGTTGCTTCAGCCGTATGCCGGGCACCGCTACCGCGTGCAGCGGCTGCTC